>CAYWWF010000082.1:0-4620 GCA_964461745.1 uncultured Oscillospiraceae bacterium
AAAAATATGGCAGGACACTGTTTTTTGTCTGTGTTTCTCTACCGCCGCAGGCAGCAGAGAAACACGAACACAGATGCGCGAAGAAACAACAGAATAGTTGGTTTGAATCGCGTCCAAAATGGACGAAAATGGTTTTGTAAAGCCTTACGGGGAGGATGTTTCATGCCAAAACCAAAATACCGGCGGGTGCTGATCAAAATCAGTGGAGAGGCCCTGGCCGGGGACAAGAAAAACGGTCTGGATTTTGATGTGATCGGTGCCGTAAGCGACGTGGTGGCCAAATGTGTGCGCGACGGCATCCAAATTGGTATCGTCGTGGGCGGCGGGAACTTTTGGCGCGGTCTGCGCGACAGCGACGGTCGAATGGACCGCACACGGGCCGACCACATGGGGATGCTCGCGACCACAATCAACGCCCTGGCATTGGCCTCGGGTTTGGAGACGCGGGACCTAGACGTGCGCGTGCAGACCGCCTTGGAAATGCGCGCCATCGCTGAACCCTATGTGCGCCTGCGCGCGTTGCGCCACTTGGAGAAGGGCCGGGTTGTGATTTTTGCTTGCGGCCTTGGAAACCCCTTCTTCTCGACGGACACGGCGGCTGTACTGCGCGGCGTGGAAATTGACGCCGACGTAATCCTTCTTGCCAAAAACATCGATGGAGTCTACGACGCCGACCCGCACCTGCATCCGGAGGCCAAGAAGTTTGATACCCTGAGCTTTGACGAGATGCTCTCCCGGCATCTCTCGGTCATGGACAGTACGGCCGCGTCGCTGTCGATGGACAATGACATCCCTGTGATTCTGTTTGCCTTAAAGGATCCGGAGAACATATATCGCGTTGTCATGGGAGAAAAAATTGGTACGATTGTCGGAAAGGAGCATACTCATGAATGACAGTTATAAAGAGTACAGTGAAAGAATGTACAAGACCATCGAGGTGCTGAGCCGGGAGTTTACCACGATCCGGGCCGGTCGCGCCAACCCCGCGGTGCTCGATCGCATCACCGTAGATTACTACGGCGTGCCGTCTCCACTCGGACAGGTGGCGTCGATTGCCGTGCCGGAACCGCGTATGCTGACGATCCAGCCCTGGGACGCCTCAATTCTGAAGGCCATCGAAAAGGCCGTGTTGGCCTCCGATCTCGGTCTGAACCCCACCAACGATGGCAAGGTCATTCGCCTTAATTTCCCGCCGCTCACCGAAGAGCGCCGCCGCGAACTCATTCGTCAGGTGCACAAATACGCCGAAGAGGCCAAGGTCGCCATCCGCAACATCCGCCGCGACGGCATTGAGAAGTTCAAGGACATGAAGAAAAAGTCGGAAATCACCGAGGACGACCTCAAAGATGTCGAAAAAGACTTCACGGAGATGACGGACAAAGCTTGCAAAGAGATCGACGCGCTGGCCGAGAAGAAGCAGAAAGAACTCTCTGAAGTGTAAAGGCAACCACCGCATCCACGCCCAATTGTGCGGTGTCGCCTAAATGTCTTCGCCCAAAGCGGGCTTTGGGCGAGTGAGAACAGAGGCTGATGGTTTGTTCAGACGCAAAAAGAAACACGTTACGACCTTGGACCTCACGCGCTTGCCGCGTCACATCGCCATTGTCATGGACGGCAACGGGCGCTGGGCATCAAAACGGGGCCTGCCCCGAAGTGCGGGCCATTTGGCCGGGAGTGAAAACTTTCGGCGCATTGCCACCTATTGCAAGGACATTGGCCTCCCGTATCTTACGGTGTTTGCGTTTTCCACGGAGAACTGGAAGCGTTCCCAGGACGAAGTGGCGGGCATTATAAAACTGCTCGAAAAGTATCTGCTGGAGAGTCTCGAGAAAATGGAGCGCGACGGGTACCGTCTGCACTTCTTGGGTGACCTTACGGGGATCCCGCCCGCGCTGCGACCGCTGGTGGACAGAGCAGACGAACTTTCAGAGCGCATCCAGGGGCTTACGGTCAACGTGGCGTTCAACTACGGCGGGCGGGATGAGATCCTGCGCGCCGCGCGGACGCTTGCGGGCCGTTGTGTATCCGGAGAACTGGCCCCCGAGGACATCGATGAGGCCTGCTTTGACGCGGCTCTTGACACCGCACATTTGCCGCCGCTCGATCTGCTGATTCGTCCGAGCGGCGAGTGCCGCATTTCCAACTTCCTGCTGTGGCAAGCCGCTTACGCCGAGCTTTACTTCACGGACGTCTTATGGCCGGACTTCTCCCCGCGCCATCTCGACGAGGCGATTTTGTCCTATCAATCCCGCGTGCGGAGATTTGGCGGTGTCGTATGAAAACGCGTGTGCTGGTCGGGTTGCTGCTGGTTCCGGTACTGATTCTGGCGCTCTACGTACTGCCGCCGGAGGGATTTTTGACTCTGCTTATACTGGTTGGCGCGCTGTGCGCGTTTGAGTTTCTCTCCCTTTGGGGCAAGGACATGCCCTGGGGCCTGAAAGGCGCCGCGCTGATCTTCGCGATGCTGCCGCCGCTCTTTGTTTACTTGGCGACAGATACGCTGACGATGGCTACGGCTTCATTTGTTGCTCTGTTTTGCATTTTGGGACTGGCCTTGTTCTACTACCCGCGCGTGTCTGCGTCGGGAGTGCTCGGGGTATTGTTTGCGGTCTTTGTTTTGCCGCTGTTACTATCTTCACTGCTCATCATTGTGAGGCAGAAAGAGGCCCGGGCGCTCATTTTGCTGCCGTTTCTTGTGACCTTTGGTTCGGACATTTTTGCCTACTTTGTCGGCTCTCTCTGCGGCAAACACAAGCTGATCCCCAAAATCAGCCCCAAAAAGACCTGGGAAGGCTCTGCCGGCGCGTTGTTTGGATCTCTCGTGCTTGTGCTGGGTTACGGTTGGGGTCTGACCGTGTTGGGGGGGTATCAAGTTTCTTACCCGGCTTTGATTCTTCTGGCACTCCTGGGTTCTGTCGTGGCGCAGGTGGGGGACCTCAGTTTTTCCCTGTTCAAACGCGCCTTTGACATAAAAGACTACGGCAAACTCCTGCCCGGACACGGCGGCGCGTTGGATCGCTTTGACAGCCTGCTGCTTGCGGCCCCCGTGACGGCGCTGATACTTGCTTGGTGCCCGAATATTGTGGTGGCCGCATGAAGAAATCTGTCGCCATTCTCGGCTCCACCGGCTCGATTGGCACCCAAGCGCTGGATGTTTGCGACCACCTCGGTTTCAGCGTGTGCGCCCTGACCGCGCAGCGGCAAGTGGAGCGCATGGAAATACAGGCGCGGCGCTATCACCCGCGCGTTGTGGCGCTGTTCGATGAGGAAGCCGCGCGCACATTGCGCGTCCGACTTGCGGACACGGACATCCGCGTCCTCTCGGGCGAGACGGGTATTACAGAGGCTGCTGCCATCCCAGAGGCTGACATCGTACTTTCCGCGACCGTGGGGGTTGCGGGTCTTGCGCCGACACTTTCGGCTATACAGGCCGGGCACCCGATCGCTCTGGCCAACAAGGAAACGCTGGTCTGCGCCGGGGAACTTGTCATGGGGGAGGCGCGTCGAAAAGGCGTACCCATCCTGCCCGTTGACAGTGAGCACGCGGCTATTTTTCAGTGCTTGCAGGGGGAAGACCCCGAACGCGTCTCGCGCATCCACCTGACCGCGTCGGGCGGGCCGTTTTATGGAAAGAGTGCGTCGGAACTGAAAACCGTGACCGTTCAAGAGGCGCTCCGGCATCCGCAGTGGTCGATGGGCGCGAAAATAACCATCGATTCGGCGACGCTGATGAACAAGGGCCTCGAGTGCATTGAAGCCATGCATCTGTTTTCTGTCCCTATGGAAACAATCGAAGTGTTGATTCACCCGCAGAGCATCATTCACTCCATGGTGCGCTTTGTTGACGGCTCGGTCATGGCGCAGCTCGGCGTTGCCGATATGCGTCTGCCGATTCAATACGCGCTGACCTACCCGGAGCGAGGGGCGTCCCTGACGCCGCCACCGGTCTTTCTGAACCTGCCCCCACTTACCTTCGGACAGCCGGACAATGAGGCCTTCCCCTGCCTGTCTCTGGCGCGCGCGTCAGCCGAAACGGGCGGCACCGCGCCGGTGATCCTCAACGCGGCCAACGAAGTGGCCGTCGCGGATTTCCTTGCGGGGCGCGGCGGGTTTATGGACATCCCCCGGCGGGTGTCGCAGGCGCTGTCACACCTGCCCGTGTGGGCGGCGGATTCGCTTGAGGCCGTCAAGGCCGCGGATCGGGATACCAGATCCTACCTTGCGGCGCAAGGGGTATGACCGGAGTATAAGGGATGCCGCGCGCGGGACGCGCATAGAATGGGAACAAGTCTCAATAAAGGCAATACCACGTTGCCAAAAGAAAAAGGGGTCTTCACATTGACAGTCGTCTTATCTGTCTTCGTCATGATTGTGATTCTTGGGCTGCTCATCACCGTGCATGAGTTTGGCCACTTTGCCGCGGCCAAACTTACGGGCATCCGTGTCAACGAGTTTGCCATCGGCATGGGCCCAAAGATTTGGAAAAAGCAAAAAGGGGAGACCCTCTACTCTCTGCGCGCGTTTCCCATCGGTGGTTTTTGTGCGATGGAGGGTGAGGATGAGACGACCGATGATCCTCGGGCGTTTCGCAACGCGTCACGCTGGGCGCGCTTTGTTGTG
>CAYWWF010000082.1:4720-8726 GCA_964461745.1 uncultured Oscillospiraceae bacterium
GCGGTGATGAACCTGCTGCCGCTGCCCGCGCTCGACGGCGGACGCATCCTGTTCCTGCTCATTGAGGTTGTGCGCCGCAAGCCCATTAAGCCTGAGTATGAGGGCTATATCCACGCGGGGGGCATGATTTTGTTCTTCGGACTCATGATATTTGTCTTTTTCAATGACATTTTACGTCTGTTTGGAGTGTCTCTCTGATGGAAAGACGCAAAACACGCGCGATCCATGTAGGTCCGGTGGCTCTCGGCGGCGACGCGCCGGTGGCGATTCAGTCTATGACGACGACCGACACCGCCGATGTTTTCCACACGGTGCGGCAGATTCAAGCGCTCAAAGCGGCGGGCTGCGACCTCGTGCGCGTGGCCGTGCCGGATAAAGCGTCGGCTTTTGCGATCCATGAAATTCGCGAGCAGACCGATTTGCCGATTGTCGCGGATATCCACTTTGACCATCGACTGGCCTTGGAGGCCGTGGCCGCCGGTGCGCACAAGATTCGCATAAACCCCGGCAACATCGGGCCGGAGCACCATGTGGAGGCTGTGGCCCGTGCCTGCCGGTTGGCGCGTGTTCCGATTCGCATCGGCGTCAATGGTGGTTCGCTGTCGAAAGACATCTTGGCCGAGTGCGGTGGCCCGACACCCGAGGCCATTTGCCTCTCGGCCGAGCGACAAATGAACATGCTCAAGCGCTATGACTTTGAGGATATTTGCCTCTCGCTGAAGTCCAGCAATGTGCCCGACACAGTGGAAGCCTATCGACGTATGGCGGAGCTCACCGACGCGCCGTTTCACATCGGCATCACCGAGACCGGCCCGCCGGACATCGGGCGCTTAAAGTCCGCCGTGGGCATAGGAACGCTTCTCCTGGAGGGCATAGGTGACACGTTGCGCGTGTCTCTGACGGCCGATCCTGTGGAGGAAGTCAAAACCGCGCTGCAAATCTTGCAGACGGTTGGTTTACGGGCGCGTGGACTTGAGATCATCTCCTGTCCAACCTGTGGGCGCTGCAAAGTGGATCTGTTTTCGCTCGTGGCCCAGGTCTCTGAGAGGCTTCAGGGCATCAATCGACCGCTCAAGGTGGCGGTGATGGGCTGCGGCGTCAACGGCCCGGGCGAGGCCCGCGAGGCTGATGTGGGTCTTGCGGGCGGTGATGGGGAATGCCTTTTGTTTGCCAAGGGGGACGTCATCGGAAAGTTTCCGCAGGAGAAAATTGTTGAGGCGCTTGCGCGTTTTGCCCTCTCTATGGCGTAGTGAATTCATACATAATTCGCGCCGTTTCCAATGGCTAGGGATACGGCGATATCCGTTAGAGGAGTTAGAGATGAGCTCGTATGACCTATTGTCTACTTTTCCCGACCTTACGTTGAGTCAAGCTGAACGATTGCGCTTTGCGTATCTCTTTGTTCGAGATGTGCAGATTTCTGAAGCAAAGCGCGCCATGCGGATTGCACTGGACGATCCAAACGGTGTTTTGGATGAAACCGCGAAGCGGCTGATCCAGGAAAAAATTGCAACAGCCTACCGCTTGTCCCAGGTGGAGCTGACTTGCGTCTCGTCTTCTGCTCCGGCAGTGTCGGAAGAAAACCGAGCAGGGAAGACCATGGCCAAAAAGGAAGCGACGGCCCAATTGATTTGGGGTCGCACACCACAGGGCGCGGCTACCAGGATGAAGGACGCCGTGCGGGATTACGAACAGGACGCCACACTCAGCGAGAAGCCGACACGCGGCGGGGCCAAAGGGACTGTTACGCTTGAGGGCACCGTCTTTGCGGTGGACATCCGACCTTCGAAAAACAAGGCCGGATTTTTTGTGCGCTTTGACTTCTCCGATACGACAGATTCCGTGCGCGCGAGCTGGTACTGTAAGAGCGAAGACATGGGCAAGCTTGCGGATGCGCTCAAAGAGGGTCTTTTCTTGCGTGTCGGCGGTCGCTTTGAAGTCGATCTGCGTGACCGCGACGGCGGCACAGTCTTTCGTCCGACAGGCATCGCGCTGTCCCAGGCGCCGGTGCGGGAAGATACGGCTGAGGGGGAAGCCCGGCGCGTTGAGCTGCATCTGCACACACGCATGTCGAGCATGGACGCGACAACCTCCGTGCGCGACGCGGTACTCACGGCGGCCCGCTGGGGGCACAGGGCGATTGCGATCACTGACCACGGCGTGCTGCACTCGTTTCCCGACGCGATGAGCGCGCAAAAACTCGCAAAGAAAAAGGGCACACCGATCAAAGTGCTCTATGGTTGCGAGGGATATCTGTTTGATGACGCGCTCGAGCAGGGGGAGGATGCGAAAAAGACAGGGCCGGACGGCGCACGGCGCTCCCGGCGCTACCACCACATCATTCTCTTGGCCCGCAACCAAACGGGGCTTAAAAATCTCTACAAACTCGCGTCCATGGCGCACATGGAGCACTTTTCCTACCATCCGAACCTGCCGAAGAGTCTGCTTGCGCAGTATCGCGAAGGTTTGCTGTTGGGTTCGGCCTGCGAGCGCGGCGAATTGTTTGCGGCTGTATTAGAAGGCAAACCCTGGGACGAGCTTGCGCGCGTGGCAACGTTTTACGACTATTTGGAAATCCAGCCGCTCTGCAACAACCGCTTTATGCTAGAGCGCGGCATGGTGCCCGACGAGGACGCGCTGCGCCGTTTCAACGAGACGATCTGGAAACTCGGCCAGGCGTTGGGTAAGCCCGTTGTGGCCACCGGGGACGTACATTTTTTGGAGCCCGAGGACGAAATTCTCCGACGTATCTTGCTGGCGGGCAAGGGCATTCAGGACGCAGACCAGCCGTTGCCGCTGTACTTAAAGACCACGAAGGAGATGCTCGAAGAATTCTCGTATTTAGGAAACGACGTGGCCGAAGCCGTGGTGATCACCGGTCCGAACGTGGTGGCCGATCTCTG
Organism: uncultured Oscillospiraceae bacterium; assembly: GCA_964461745.1. Lineage (GTDB taxonomy): Bacteria > Bacillota > Clostridia > Oscillospirales > UBA929 > JAVBPF01. The sequence goes on from CAYWWF010000082.1 coordinate 7,624, forward strand.
TGAAGAGGTTGTTCCCGTAAGATCCGGCGAGTACTTTCCGAAAATTGAGAACTCTGCCGAGGAGCTTCGGACACTTACGGAGACGCGCGCGCTTGAGCTCTACGGTGAGAATCCGCCGCCCGTTTTGACCGAGCGCATGCACACGGAGCTTGAGGCGATCATCCGCAAAGGCTATGACATCATCTACATGTCCGCGCAAAAGCTGGTGGCCCGGTCTTTGGAAGAGGGCTATCTGGTCGGTTCGCGCGGCTCGGTTGGCTCGTCGATTGTGGCCTATCTGGCTGGGATCACCGAGGTCAACGCCCTGCCGCCGCACTATCGCTGCAAAGCCTGTCAGCATTGGGAGTTTCCTGAGGAAAGCGGGGCCGCCTGCGGCGCGGACTTGCCGCGGAAAGACTGTCCCGTTTGTGGGAAACGCTTGCTCAACGACGGGTTTGACATCCCATTTGCGACCTTTTTGGGCTTCGATGCCGACAAAAAGCCGGATATAGACTTAAACTTTTCCGGCGACTACCAGGCGCGCGCCCATCAGCATACGATGCAGATTTTTGGTGAGGGCAATGTCTACCGCGCCGGAACCATAGGCACGATTGCGCAAAAGACCGCGATGGGTTTTGTGCTGAAGTATTTGAATGAACGCGGCCAGAAAGCGTCCGGCGCCGAAATTGACCGCCTCTCGCGGGGACTCGTCGGCGTCAAGCGCACAACCGGCCAGCACCCGGGCGGGCTAATCATCGTGCCCCGGGACATGGATATTTATGAGTTCTGTCCCGTCCAGTTTCCGGCCGACAAACGCGGAAGCGACATCATCACCACGCACTTTGACTACCACTCCATTGAAGAAAACCTTCTAAAGCTTGACCTTTTGGGCCACGATGACCCGACGATGATTCGGCGGCTCGAGGAACTCACCGGTGTTTCCGCGCAGGACATCCCACTCGATGACGAGGAGACGGTGAGCCTGTTTGTCTCAACACAAGCGCTGGGGCTTGAAAATGACCCGGTACTCGGTGAGACGGGCGCTTGCGCGATACCTGAATTTGGTACAAAATTTGTGCGTGAAATGCTCAAAACGACGCAGCCGCATACCTTTGACGAACTGG
>CAYWWF010000083.1:0-8702 GCA_964461745.1 uncultured Oscillospiraceae bacterium
AAACCCGCCCAAAACCCCGTGGATGTGAGCGGATGCCCAGGCTGCGGCAGTCGCCTCGTGGACATCTCTCAGCGCGGGCAGGCAGGCTGCGCCGCATGCTATTCGTTCTTTTCTCAAATCTTTACGCCCTACGTGCAGCGGATGTATGGAAAGGCCATACATACCGGACGCATCCCACGCGGCGCGTCTCAAGAACTGCGGCGCCGCCGTGCGCTGGAGCAACTGCGGGAGGAGCTACAAGGCTGTATCAAAGATCAAAACTTTGAAAAAGCCGCCGAACTGCGCGATCAAATCCGCACGCTGGAACAGGAGGGATCTCAATGAGTGCTCTCCCGCACAACGACATCGCCGTAAGCACCCGTGTACGCCTTGCGCGCAACATAAGGGGCCTACCTTTTCCGGCGCGTGTCAGCGAAAAGCAAGCCGCGCGTGTCGTGGAAATGGTCACCGAGCCCGTTTTAAAGGTGTTCCGAACCCACCGCTATCTTCCCATCGGCGAGGACAACCGGCTCGAAGCCCGCACACTCGTCGAACGCCACCTGATTTCCCCCGAGCTCTACGCGGGAAAAAAGGCACGCGGTGTAATCCTGTCCCCCGACGAACAGATGAGCATTATGATTGGCGAGGAGGATCACATCCGCATTCAGGCGATACGCCCCGGTTTCTGCCTCGACGACACGCTCACGGAGGCGCTGCGGGTTGACGACGTGCTGGATGAAGTCCTTCCCATTGCCTTTGATGAAAAATGGGGATACCTTACGGCCTGTCCAACAAATCTGGGCACCGGTTTGCGCGCCAGCGTCATGCTGCATCTGCCGCTTTTGACCGACACGGGCAACATTCGGGAAATCGAGGCCGCCGCCAATAAGATGGGCCTGGCCCTGCGCGGTCTCTACGGCGAAGGCACAGGGGCTCAGGGTGCGCTCTACCAGATCTCCAATCAGATCACACTCGGCGTCGATGAAAGCCAAATCGTAGCACGGGTCGGCGAGGTCGTAAGCCGCATTTCCGACCAGGAGCGCGCGTTGCAAAACGCCTTTCGTCAAAAGCAACCCACCCGTTTTTCCGACCGCGTCGGCCGCGCCTGGGGTTTGCTTACCCATGCCCGCCTGCTGACCACCGGAGAGGCCATGAGTGCGTTGTCCGATGTGCGTTTGGGACTTGCGGCGGGTGAACTTACAGGTATCCCGCTGTCGGTCATCGACGAATTGACAATGGGCATACAGGTCGGCCATTTGACTCGCCATGCGGGCGGGGACACGCCGATGAGCGCCGCGCAACGTGACGAAGCCCGCGCGACACTCATTCGAGAGAGACTTTTGATATAGAGTCCCACCGCATAAAGCCTCGTCGAGTTTCCTTCCACAGGCAGAAAATAAACCCTAGTTGTATTTTCGGGGACATGCGCATCAGAAAAACACCGTAACCCACCGCAGTGATTCCGCCCCGCAGGCCGGTACCCACCTTTGTTGAAAAAAACTGCGCAATTTTTTTCAACAACCTGTCTCCCCCGCTTACGGCGGGGAGACAGACGGATGAATTTTGGGGCGAACCCCAACAGGAGGCATGTTTATGTTTGAGAATAGATTCACCGAACGCGCGCAAGCCGCCATTCGCGCCGCGCACGAGGCCGCAGGAGCTTTGGGCCACGGCTATGTCGGCAGCGAACACCTGCTCTTAGGCCTGCTGCGCGAACCCGACGGCGTGGCCGCCCACGCGCTTTTGGCCGCTGGTGTCGACTTTGACGCGATGCGGGCCAAGATCATAGAAACCGTAGGCCAAGGCGAACCCGGCGGCACCCCCGTGCAAGGCCTCACACCGCGCACCAAGCGCATCGTGGAACTGGCTTTCGCTGAGGCGGGTCGCATCGGACACAGCTATGTGGGCACCGAACACCTACTCATGGGCATCCTCCATGAAGGAGACTCGGTGGCCTCACGCCTGTTGATCTCATTAGGTGTGGATACCCGCAAGCTCTATCAAGACATTGTAAATACCATCGGCGCGGATCCCGTCCAATCCATGAGCGGGCAGAGCGCGGGCCGGAGCGGCGGCCCAGGTCGAGGCAGCAATACAAAGACGCTAAATCAATTTGGCCGCGACCTCACCGATTACGCGCGCGCCGGTAAGCTTGACCCGATCATTGGCCGCGACTCGGAAATCCAAAGAATTTTGCAAATTCTCTCGCGCCGCACGAAAAACAATCCCGTGTTGATTGGCGACCCCGGTGTTGGCAAAACCGCCATCGCCGAGGGACTTGCGCAAAAAATTGTGGCTGGTGAAGTGCCCGAAAACCTGGCGGGCAAGCGCATCGTTACGCTGGATCTGTCCGGCATGGTTGCGGGTACAAAATACCGCGGCGAATTTGAAGAGCGCATCAAGGCGGCTATGGAAGAAATCCGGCGCGCCGGCGACGTGATTCTCTTCATCGACGAGCTGCACAACCTTGTCGGCGCGGGTGCGGCCGAAGGCGCCATCGACGCGGCCAACATTGTAAAGCCCGCGCTCTCTCGCGGAGAATTGCAGGTCATCGGCGCGACCACACTGGATGAATACCGCAAATACATCGAGAAAGACGCGGCACTTGAACGCCGTTTCCAAACTGTTCTCGTCGGCGAGCCGAGCCGCGAAGAGGCCGTGTCCATCCTCAAAGGCCTCCGTGATCGCTACGAGGCGCACCATAAAGTCAAAATCTCTGACGCGGCCATTGAGGCCGCCGTGAATATGAGCCTGCGCTATATCTCCGACCGCTATTTGCCCGACAAAGCCATTGACCTCATTGACGAGGCCGCTTCCCGGCTGCGCCTGCGGAGTTTGACCGCGCCGCCCGACCTCAAGGAGCTTGAGGATCAGATCCATAAGCTCTCTCAGGAAAAAGAAGAGGCGGTCAATGAACAGGACTTTGAAAAAGCCGCCGTCCTCCGCGACCGCGAAAAAGAGCTCAAAGAAAAGTTGGACACGGCCCGCGAAACCTGGCGCAAGAAAGAGGAGAAAAACACCGGACAGGTCAGCGAAGCCGACGTAGCCGCCGTGGTCTCAGGCTGGACGGGCATTCCGGTCACCCGTCTGACCGAGGGCGAATCGGAACGTCTGCTTAAAATGGAGGCCGTGCTGCACGACCGTGTGGTCGGCCAGGACGATGCCGTCAGCGCCGTGTCACGCGCGATCCGGCGTGGCCGTGTCGGACTCAAAGACCCCAAACGGCCCATCGGCTCTTTCCTGTTCCTCGGACCGACGGGCGTCGGCAAAACCGAGCTTTGCCGCGCGCTGGCCGAAGCGCTTTTCGGCGACGAAAGCGCGCTGATCCGCGTGGACATGTCAGAATATATGGAGAAACACAACGTCTCGAAGCTCATCGGTTCCCCGCCGGGCTATGTGGGGTATGACGAGGGCGGCCAGCTCACTGAAAAGGTTCGCCGCAAGCCTTACAGCGTCGTTTTGTTCGACGAAATCGAAAAGGCCCACCCGGACACCTACAATATGCTGTTGCAAATCTTGGAGGACGGACGCCTGACCGACAGCCAGGGTCGTGTTGTGGACTTTAAGAATACGATCATCGTCATGACCTCGAATGTCGGCGCGCATGAACTCAGCCAGAAAAAGACTGTCGGCTTCTCGACAAAAGAGCGCAGTGTCCTCGGTATGGAGGAAATTCGAGCCACGGTGATGAACGAAATCAAGCGCGTCTTCCGCCCCGAGTTTCTCAATCGTCTCGATGAAATCATTGTGTTCCATCAGCTCTCGCGTGAAGACATTGTCTCGGTCACCCGCAATCTGGTCGAACAGGTTGCCTCTCGATTGAGCGACCTCGGCGTGATGCTGATGCTCGATGAAGATGTCATCGGTTTCCTGGCCGACAAGGGTTACGACCCGGCCTATGGTGCACGACCGCTGCGGCGTTCCCTGCAAGCCCACATCGAAGACGCCATCAGCGAGCGCATCCTTGACGGGCGCATTCTCGCGGGCCGAAGCGTGCGCGTTTCCCTCCAAAACGACAGTCTCGTCTTTGAAAACGGCCCCGTAGCAAATCCAGTTTCTGCGGAAGTCCCGAAAGAATAAGACGCAGGGTTGTCCGCCGAAATCGCGTAATTTTTGACTCTTTGTTGTTTCCGTTTAAAAGAGGACGCATGCTGGCCGGTTCCCTCTGAGTCAATTCGGGCATAAGCCAAAAGGTAATAACGCGTCCCCATATCCTCTATGCGCTCTGCCCGTAAGCCATTCACCCATTTCCCCCTTTGTCGCAGTCTACGCCAAACCGTCGGTTTGTGCGCAGACTGCGATTTTTGCATACTGTTTTTGTTTTTATGCAAAATCGTGTTTTTTACTTTCTTTGTGCCCAGTGCGCTTCCCTCATTCGCTTCACATCGTGTTCAAAAATAACATAAGATGGACTGTTCTCGGAAAACCTTGAGCCGCAGTCCTTGCAACGTTTTTTACTCTAGGATTTATCCGGTAGATGATTCAAAAAAACGTAGGGTAAGCGACAAAAAAATGATCCCCATACACCTTTCGAAAGGAGAAATGCAAAAATCATGAATGACAATATGCAACCGCAGAATCAAAAACCAGGCATGGGAAACACGAATGGAAACAATATGAACCGCCCCATTCCCAACGCAATCGGCAACGGCATGACCGCAAAGCCCACGCCGATGCCCATGCAGACACCAACGCCTGGGCAAATGCCCTCACCATCGGGTGCCCCCGCGCCAATGCCCAGGCAGACACCAACGCCTGGGCAAATGCCCTCACCGTCGGGTGCCCCCGCGCCAATGCCCAGGCCGATGCAAACGCCCCCGCCAATGCAGACGCCCGCGCCGATACAGACACCCAGGCCGATGCAGACGCCCGCGCCGATGCAATCGCCTATGCCCGTGCAAGAAGGCGTTATGATGGGTGACGTGCCGCTGGCCATGGCCTATGTAAAGATTCAAAAGTGGGAAGACCTGTATGAACCCGATGTCGCCCTGAATCGTGGTACACTGTTTGCCCAACTTGACAAACCGTTTTTGGGAATGGAGGCGATTCCTCGTGGCTGACACCCGTTCGTCCCTGATGCTGGACGTACAACGTTACGGCTTTGTGGCCGCAGAGGCCGCTATGTTCCTGGATACGCACCCGGACAACCGCTTGGCCATGAAATACTACACCAAGTACATGGAACTGGCAAAAGCCGCGCAAGAAAAATATGAAGATATGTATGGCCCGATTTCCCATGATTTCATTCCCAAAGAGGATGTACACTGGGCCTGGATTGACGGCCCATGGCCGTGGGAGGGGGAAGCCTGAGTTATGTGGATGTATGAAAAAAGGTTACAGTACCCGGTAAAAATTGCCCAGACGAATCCCGCTTTGGCCAAACTCATCGTGACGCAGTTCGGCGGACCCGACGGCGAGCTCGGCGCATCCCAGCGCTACTTAAGCCAGCGTTATTCGATGCCGTATAACGAAGTCAAAGGAATCCTTACGGACATCGGCACCGAAGAACTCGCTCACATGGAGATGATATGCGCCATTGTTTATCAGCTCACGCGGAACATGACCATCGACCAAGTGGAAAAGAGCGGTTACGCCCCCTTCTACGTAGATCATACCGGCGGTTTATATCCGGCCAGCGCTGCCGGTGACGCTTGGACAGCCACCTACATTCAATCCAAGGGCGACCCCATCACCGATATGCATGAGGATATGGCGGCAGAGCAAAAGGCACGCACGACCTATGATAACCTGTTGCGTCTGATCGACGATCCGGACGTGCGCGATCCGATCAAATTCCTGCGTGAACGCGAAGTCGTACACTACCAACGCTTTGGCGAAGGCCTGCAAATCGTAAATGACCACCTCGACAGCAAAAACTTCTACGCCTTTAACCCCGAATTCGACAAGCGGGGTCAGCGCTGACACGCTTTTTGCTTCATAGCTCTTCCCGGCCCGGCAAACGAAATTCAAACGTTTGCCGGGCTGTTTTTCATTTTTCTCATTGCCAAACATTCCAATTATAAGCATAATTTAACAGGATATAGATAAGAATTTACAACAATTCATAGGGTTTTTCCATTTTTATTTTTGCTCTGGTGGTATACAATCAAAGTAATGACTCTCCATACTCTATCTCCAGGAGGAACCCTCATGAACCTGCCCGTAAGACAACCCGATTTCCGCAATCTCGCCGCAGTACTCGAAAAGAAGGCACCCCAACGGCCCACATTGTTTGAATTTTTCCTCAACAACCGGCTGTATGCGCAGCTTGCCGGCCCAGACTTTGAGCCACGCGGTTTTTTCCCGTCGGCGCGCACCATGGCGCTTTCTTACGCGCGCGCGGGTTACGACTATGTGTCCTTGAAATACAACGACTTCTCCTTCGTCTCCGGCGCCGCACACTCAGACGAAGCGCATAAGAGTTACTCCTTGAACGAAAACGCCTATATCAGCGATCGGGCTTCCTTTGACCGTTTTGTCTGGCCGGATCCCTCTGACTTCCCCGCGACGGAATACGCGGCACTCGCCGATGTACTGCCAAAGGGTATGAAGGTCATCCCCTTTGGCCCGGATGGGGTCCTCGAAAATGTCATCACGCTCGTGGGCTTCGACGCGCTGTGCTATATGATCTACGACGATGAGCAGCTTGTCTACGACATCTTTGAAAAAGTCGGGCAAACCATGCTCTCCTACTATCGACAAGCCATAGATTATCCGTTTGTCGGCGCGCTGATCTCCAACGATGACTGGGGCTTTAACAAACAGACGATGCTGGCCCCAAACGATCTGCGCCGTTTCGTATTTCCCTGGCACAAGAAAATTGTGTCGCTCGCGCACGAAAAAGGTCTTTACGCGATTCTGCACTCCTGCGGTTACTACCGGGACATTTTGGACGATGTCCTTGTCGACATGGGTTACGACGCGCGGCATTCTTATGAAGACAACATTGTGCCTGTCGAAGAGGCTTATGAGGAGCTTCACCCGAGAATCAGTGTGCTCGGTGGACTGGATCTCAACTTTGTCGCCACCGTTTCACCGGACGCTGTGTTCACCCGCGCGGCGGCCATGGTTGCACGCACCCAAAACCGCGGCGGCTACGCACTCGGTACGGGCAACAGTGTCCCCGACTTTGTGCCGGACGAAAATTACTTTGCCATGCTCCGCGCCGCGTTGCACGCTGAGTAAATTTTTGTAGATTCTCTTCTTTCTGTAAATTATTACATCCTTTCATTCCTGAGCCCTGCCACAGTATTACTGTTTTTGTCCCCTCTAGGTACAAAAAAACAGATTCTTCTGTTGTCATAGCCTATGGACATGCGGTAGAATGGTGGAAACGGCCCGAGGGGTTTTTCTCTGGCCGCCCTTCCCTCGCATCTGTAGTGCGGAGACCTGGAACGGAAAGGAACGATAACCCACATGAGCAAATTTGATGAGGAATCGTCTAAGCGTTTGGACGCACCTCTGGACACACCCCCAGCTGACCCAATGCAAAATGACGGCGCATCCTCGCCGGACGCGCCAAACGATTTTGGCGCGCAAAACGACGAAACCTCTGTGGCAGACCCGATGGGGTCTCCGAACAGTTCAACCCCAGACCCTTTGGGCGATAATGTGTCCGAGACCGATCCGGACGCGGGCGCCGACGCACCCGACTCGGAGGGAGAAGCGACGGAGTCCGATACAGACGCCCTCTGGGCTTCCATAGCCTCGGAGGGTACAAAGACTAAGACAAAACGTAAGAAAATTGTGTTCTTCAGCATACTTGGCGCGATACTGATCGCGTTCGGTGTTTTTGCGTACTTTCAGCTTTTGCCGCCGGATTTGTCGTATGTCGTAACAATAAACGGACAAAAGGTAAACGCTGAGGACTACAAGCTTTTCCGCATGTTGGCGCAAGACGGCGGCAGCCGCGAAGACGCCATCGAAGGCTTAAAAATCTATTACGCGCTCGAGCAGGCTGCCAAAGATATGGGCATCACATTGACCGAAGAAGAAGAGGCCACCGTACGTGACAATGCGGCCAATTTGCGCAGCAGCATGGTAAACGAAGGCTTAAGCATCCCCGATGTGCCCGACGAGCGCTTATTTGCTCTGCTGAGCATTGACACACTGTATCCGAAGATCGCCAAGGCGTTGTATCAGTCGGTTGAAGTGGATCCGGTGGAATTCAGTGAAGCCTTTGCGGACTACCGGGAGAACTACAAGGAATACTATCTGGACATCCAACTCAAATTTGTCATCGCGGATACGATGGAAGCCGCCCAGGAGGCTCACGCACGTCTGCAAGCGGGCGACGCGCCCGACGCGGTGATCCGAGAATTCACCCCGGACATGGATCCTACCGAAGAGATTCAGACCGTGGGCTTGTCCCAACTGCCCTTTGACGAAGAGACCGTAGATGAGATTCTATCGTTGAAAGTCTCCGAGTTTACGCCCGCGATGGATCTAAACGGAGTATACGGCGTGTTCATCGTGGACTCCATCAAAGCACCGCCCGACGCCGATCTGGAAGCCTTCTATCGTCAATTGTATATCGATGAAAAACGGCCCAATTTCATGCAGAACCATCTGGATGAATGGATTGCGGCGCTTACTGTTGAGATCAACGAAGAGGCTCTGGAAGCAATGGACACGCAACTATAAAACTTGACTGCGTTGGTACCCCACGGGTAGTGTCAAGAATTATGCGCAAATTAGTTTGCAGTCTCTGACAGGCTGAAGTC
>CAYWWF010000084.1:0-8699 GCA_964461745.1 uncultured Oscillospiraceae bacterium
GCCAAGCTCTGCTTTGGAAATCGAATTGGCAATCATGTCGCTGGTGTCACTGGCCGCTTCCGCGCTCTTGGCAGCCAAAGAGCGAACTTCCTCGGCCACCACGGCAAAGCCCTTGCCGTGCTGCCCGGCTCGGGCGGCTTCCACGGCGGCGTTGAGCGCCAAGATGTTGGTTTGGAAGGCAATGTCATCAATGACTTTGATGATCTTACCAATGGAGTTGGAAGCCTCGTTGATTTCCTGCACGGCGGTCATCATTTGCTCCATCTGCTTGCTGCCAAGTTCGGCCTGATTGCGGATGGTGCCCGCAAGTTCGGCCGCGTGGCTGGCCATCTTCGCGTTCTCTATGGTCTTATCGGAGATCTCGGCGATGGAAGAACTGAGCTGTTCCACAGCGGAGGCTTGTTCGGTCGCGCCTTGCGCGAGTGACTGGGATCCGTCGGCGATGTGTTTGGCGCCGGTGGACACCTGCGCGGAAGAACGGTTCATTTCAGAGAACATTTGATTCAAGCTTGACACCATAGTTTCAATCGACAGGCCGATGGTATCCTGCGGCGAGGTGAGCGGGTTGTCGGCGGTCAGGTCGCCACTGGCCACAGCTTCGAGCGTGCGCACCTTTTGAACGAACATCTGGATGAAACGGCTGAAGTCCCGGGCCATCTCTCCGACTTCGTCTTTTTGTCTGGCGTATTGCTCGACTTGGGCCATGGTCTGCGGGTCGATGCTGAGGTTGCCGGACTTTGCAATGCTGCCCATGAAGGACTGCAAAAAGGCAATCGGGTTTCCGATGAGTCGGCCCAAATACAGGCCGATGGCGATCGAAACACCGATACAAACAAGCATGACGCCGATGGTGACCCAGGTCATAATGCTGGCCAACGAAGAATTCTTTTTGCTGTTGTCAGCGGCACCCTGGACTTTGATGTCCATGCACTTGGAGAGTTCCTCAATCACCGCGTTGATGTCCTCGCGGACCTCGTCCAAATGGGCTTCCGCGCCGTGCGCGTCACCTGCTTGGGCGCGGGCTACGGCCTTGTCCAAAGCGGCATATATCGTTACCAGCCGATTTTTTGCGTCGGCAAACAACGCTTTCGCCTCATCATGGACGAGGGATTTTTCATATTCGCTCATATGAGAGACCAAAGTGTCCTTGTTTTTTTGATATTGTGAGATGGCGTCGTTTAACCGGGAGGGGTTGTCATACTGCAAAATGGCGTCCCGGACATTGACGCGGATGAGCTGCATCTCCTCCAGCGCCATCGCGATGCTCGGTAACGGCGCGGTCTCCGTCTCGTAAGACTTTACGTACGAGCTGTTGAGCTGCGTAATGCCGATGATGCCGACAAGCCCCACCAGGAGCGTGAAAATAGACAACAACCCAAAGCCGACGAGAAGCTTTTTCAAAAGTTTCATGTCTTTCATTGAGGCTCTCACTTCCAACACAAAATGTCTTCGACGCCCGAAGCCAGGAGTCAATCGCGGGATGCCGCGGAAACATAGACTATGCACGATGCGCTGAAATCAATAGGACTTGGAGCAAAGCATACACAGAATCTTACCACAAAAACGGACAGGTATCAATCAAATCTGACAAAACAGGGAAATTGCACAGGCTCAACATACAAATACTTGCTTTTTTGATACTTTTACTGAACGACAATCGATGCAACCAATGCCGTTGCAAGAGTTTCTCGGATCTTGGACAAGGAAAACGGCGGTCTTTTGCGCTCCAAGATTTCACATCGTATTTTTTCTATTATAAACAAAGAATATACAACAACAGGTTGATATGGAGGATAGAGACAATCCATGTGGGGGACGGTGACTATGAGATGAAAAACAAATTGTCATGTGTGCGGCAAAAAAGCAGGATGGTTTGGCGTGGCGTTTTTTGGAGTCTTACAGGGATCTTTATGAGCACTCTTGTCATATCCTGCCCCGTCGGGGCACTGTCCCATGCGTACAAAACACCGGTGGAAACATTTACAACCCGAAGTGAGAAATCACCAAAGGCCGCGCCGGGAGGGCAGGCACGCCGCGAAGACAGCAAAACGCGTGTACGATCCCACGCACAGACCGGCAGCCCCAAATCGCCCGCCGCGCAGACTATGACCGAGAACACCCCGGGGCCGCGAGAGGAAGCAGTACAAACGCCCGAACCGTCGCCGAAAGACTTTGTGTTCCGGAAGCCGCCGGAAACGACGCGGGAGACACAGAAACCTGTGGAAACCGAACAGCCTGTCAAGGCTTTTCCGCGCGTGCTGTCTTCGGCGACAACCGCGACCGCGGGTGAATTCATGAGCGCGCTTGGGAACGCAGCCATTTCCGTGATCTTTGTGGACGGAAACATCGACATATCTTCTGTTTCGTGGAATGGACTTACGCAGCGCGGGAAAAAGGTTATTACCGGGGCCACGGGTGTTTTGGTGGACACCCTTCGTCTGCCCGCTAAGGTACAACTGGCCGAAGAGGTGACGTTTGCGTATCTGACCCTGCGTGGTCAAAACAGCACCCTGTTTGCCAATGGACACGCACTGACCTTGGGCCCCGAGCTCCAGACGCAAAGCATGGGGGTGGTTTACGGCGGCGGGGAACTCATCCCGAGCAGTGGCACAAATGTAGTTGTGAAGAGCGGTCACTTTGCCGCGGTCTATGGCGGCGGGGACAGTACAGGGGCTACGGTTTCGGGGGATACGCGCGTTGAAATCTCGGGCGGCACGGTCGGCGAGGTGTTTGGTGGCGGACGGCTTGGTGGTGTCCAAGGCAGCACCCATGTGCGCGTTAGCGGCGGTGTCTTGAACTTCGTGGACGGGGGTAGTTTCAGCGGCACCGTAACGGGCAATGTCAACATCACCGTAAGCGGTACGCCAACGTTCCAGAGTGGTGCGTCTCGGGCGCTTTTCGGCAGTGGTTCACAGGGCGGTGTTGTGCGCGGCAAGCGCATGCTGACATACGATACGTACGGAAACGGGGTCAATCAAAACGGGTTGCACCGGATGGCTGATTTTGATGTGGTGGTACTGAAGCAAACGACCTTTACACTGAATGCCGACCCAGACCTTTTGCGTGTCGGCGTACTGCGGCTTTCCGGCGGGCGGCTTGTCGTCGAGGAGGACATGCAGCTGCCCGTGGTGCTCGAGGGAGGGGCGGGGACCCTGGTCCTTGGCATATACACAACGCTTACGGTGGAGGGCGTCGGCGCGCCGGTGATCCCTGTGACGCTCACAAGAACCAATGTCTGGGATTTGGCTTTTGTACAGACAAGAAATATCGGTGTCTCACTGCCGTATACGGCGTTTCGGGGCTTGGCACCCGTCGAGTGCAGTCAGCAGAATCTACCGCCGTTTCAGCGAGTCGGCTTTTTTGTCCCCACGGCAACAAAGCCCAAGACCTACGCCATCACCGAGAGCTACCAAGACACAAAAGGCAAACGTTTGCGGGTTGATACGCAGACAGTGGTGGAAGAGGGAAAGGACTACAAGAAGACGCATCCGAGCCTCTCCGGCTACCTCTATACAGGATATCGCATCGACGGCGGAACGTTGAAAACCGGAGAGCCTACGCTCTCCAAGGTAATGGCGGCGCACAGCGTCACCTTTGTCTACCGGCTGTCCGGAGGGACAACGTCTACGCGGCCTGGCAATGCGGCCACAGGGGATCCGGTCGATCGGCCGCTTGTGTTACTCTTTGCGGCGATCCACCTGTCGGCCTTTTTGGGTCGGCGCTTACTGCAGCGGCGAAAACGGGCATATAAGCCCAAACGCTTGCTGCGATGAGGGGACTGGTATTTCGACAAGGTTTATGGTAAACTTGAAAACACGAGTGTATTCCCGACAATTTCCCCCCGCCGATGGCGGGGGGATGAATGAGATGAGGAGAACGACAATGTATGCAGCCCCCGGCAAAGCAGAACTCGAAAAGCGCATTTGCAGATTGCACGACGCTTTGACACAGCGTGTGCCCGATTGGGACAGGGCGCTTGTGGTTGACAAAGTAAACCAATATTACCTTACCGGAACAAGGCAGGAGGGCGTCTTTGCGCTTTCGCGCGACGGCGCTTACGCCTACTTCATACGGCGCAGTTTGGAGCGCGCGCGGCGCGAGTCCCCACTCAGCGAGCTGTATCCGATGAATAGCTATCAAGATCTCTTGGGTTTTCTGGGGCATAGCTGTCCGAAGCTCTGTGTGGAAACCGAGACCTTCACGCTTGGGATGATGAGCCGTTTGCGCAAGTACATAGAGGTGGGCTCGTTTCTTCCGCTTGATGCCGTGCTGCTCTCCGTGCGCGCAATCAAGAGTCCGTATGAAATCGCGGTGATGGAGGAGTCCGGACGCCAGCACAAGGTTTTACTTGAAGAAGTCGTGCCGAGCTTGCTCCGAGAAGGAATGAGTGAGGCGGAACTCACGGCGGAGATGTACCCGGCGATGATTGCGCTCGGGTTTCACGGTGTCACGCGTTTTTCGATGTTTCAGACCGAGATTGTCAACGGGCAGATCGCCTTTGGCGACAACTCGCTGTACCCTTCGTGTTTCAACGGCCCGGGCGGCATGGAGGGGATGAGCCCGGCGGTGCCGATTGTGGGCAGCCGGGCGCGGCGACTTGCAAAAGGTGACCTTGTCTTTGTGGATGTGGGATACGGCGTCCATGGGTACCACACCGACCGGACACAGATTTATCGCTTTGGCGCGCCGCCGACAGAAGACATGCTGCGCGCGCACCGCGCGTGTCGGGCTCTGCAAGAACAAGCCGCGTCCCTATTGCGTCCGGGCAACACACCCGAGGAAATTTACCAGCGCGTGATGGACTCGGCGGATCTTACGTTGCTGCCGAATCTCAAGGGATACGGCGGCAATCAGGTGAAGTTCTTGGGTCACGGCGTGGGCTTGTACGTCGACGAATATCCGGTCATTGCGCCGGGGTTTAAAGAGCCGCTGGTGGAGAATATGGTGCTGGCGATTGAACCCAAAAACGGCATAGATGGCGTGGGCCTGGTTGGTGTCGAGGACACCTATTTGGTAACGAAAGACGGGGGTCGCTGCTTGACCGGCGGGGAGAAGGATATCATCGTGGTGTAGGAGTAATCATAAAATTGGCTTAGCCCTGTTCTAAACTGGTATTCCATCCGTTTAGAACAGGGCTGAAGTAGTTTTAGGGGAAGAGGTGAACGAGAAGGGTTAAGAAAGGAGAGAGAAAACTCATGCGTACCGAGCGATTGACTCCAGTACGTTTGAGTGGTTAAGCTTAGGCTTGCGGGGTAGTGGTGGTGTTGGCGGGCGGGGCGGGGGGCATACCGTCGCCCATGCCGCAGCGCATACGACCACCCTTGCCGCATTTTCCACGGCCGCCCATCCAAGGCATACGACCGTCTTCGCGGATCCGAGCTTTTTCCGCATTCAGTTTTTCTTTCATAGCGGCGGCGGTCTGTTCGTCGATCAGGCCCTGGGAGAGATATTTATCGATAAGCTCAAGCTTGGCGTCGATGGCCTTGTCCTGAATCGCGTAGTATTCTTCCTTCTGCGCGTCGGTCAAGGCAGACCATTTTTCATTGAGCGCTTCCATTTGTGCGCGCATTTCGGCGCGTTTTTCTTCCATGGCGGCTTTTTCTTCGTCGGTGAGTTGCGGTATTTCGCCCGGCTGACACGACCGCGGCCCGACCTCGGCAAAGACGCCTTGAGACGGCGTGGTCTCTGTGGCCGGGGGTGTGCTGGGCGTTGGTGTAGAGGCGGCCAAGGCCATGGTCGCGCCGAAGGCGGTGAGCAAAATGGCGGCGCAAAGAATCAACAGCATCCGTTTCGTTTTCTTCATGATCAGCTTCCTTTCTACTGTCCCGAAGGAAGAGGTTTGTGTGTACGCTACGGTAATCATGCAGCGTATGGCTGACAAACTCTTGGGTGCGCATCCTGTTTCCTTATCAGCACCTATAGCTTATCCTGTAAATGTGAAGAAATTATGACCACACTTTGAACCTTTTGCCAACATTACGAGAGCGGACTCTGTTTTAGGTATAGTCTGGGGATCGTGGGGACATGCTTTGGACAAGAAAATTTATCCAGTTAGGAGTGTGTTCCGCTTGAGTAAAGCCAGCGTTTACTTTTCCCTCGGCGTTGGACATCAAAAGTCCGAGATCGGCCACATACGCCGGGCCCTTCAACAGATTCCGGGCGTAAATTCCGTGAGCTTCAGCCGAAACGACGGCCGTTTGGCTGTGGACTACGACAACCACGGCGCGGATGTGGATCGCATCGAGAGCAAGATGAAGGAAATGGGCTACACGGCCAAGGCCGAGCAGCAGGTGACACACACGATGTGAGGAAAGGCTCCCGCTTATGCGGGGGCTTTTTCCCTGCGGGGGCATTCCCTGCGGGGGACAGGGGTGTTACTTTCTGTAGCACGACAGAAAGTAACCAAAGAACGTGGTCAAGGGGAAGGGGTTCCGTATGCCCCTTCCCCCTTAACCGTGCTTCTTTGGATACTTTCTTCGCACGAACGAAGAAAGTATCGCCCCCGTTTGTAGCCCTGACGGGCCAAATGCTGAGTGCTGAATGCTGAGTGCTGAGTGCTGAGGGAACTACCCCCTTGGCCGGACAGGCCAAATGACAAAACCACCCCCCGCCAACGGCGGGGGGTGAAACCCTAATTCTTACTTATCGTCCTCAACCTGAGTAAACTCAGCGTCCACGACGTTACCGGGCTCCGTCGCGCCGGGGCCGGCGGCTCCATCCGGCGCGGCACCGCCCGCGGCCTGGGCTGCCTGTGCCGCCTGTGCGGCTTGCGCCTCGCTGTAGAGTTTCTCGCTGATCGCGTAGAAGGACTTGGCAAGCGCTTCGGTTTTGGCTTTGATGTCCTCGGTATCACTGCCCTTGAGAGCCTCGCGCAGCGTCTCCACGGTGGCTTTGACCGGCGCGGTGTCCGACTCGGAGACTTTTTCGCCGAGCTCCGTCAGGGCTTTTTCGGTCTGGTAGATCATCTGCTCGGCGTGATTGCGCGCGTCCACCTCTTCACGGCGGGCCTTGTCTTCCGACGCGAACTGTTCGGCTTCGCGTACCGCGCGGTCGATATCGTCTTTGGAGAGGTTCGAAGAAGAGGTGATCGTGATCTTCTGCTCTTTCCCGGTGCCGAGGTCTTTGGCTGAGACGTTGGCGATGCCGTTGGCGTCGATGTCAAAGGTGACTTCAATCTGCGGCACGCCGCGCGGCGCGGGCGGAATGCCATCGAGGTGGAAGCGGCCCAGTGTCTTGTTGTGGGATGCGATCTCACGCTCGCCTTGCAGGACATGCACTTCAACCGAGGTCTGGCCGTCGGCGGCGGTGGAGAAGACCTGGCTCTTCTTCGTGGGGATCGTCGTGTTGCGGTCAATCAGGCGTGTGAAGACGCCGCCCATGGTCTCGATGCCGAGGGAGAGCGGGGTGACGTCGAGCAGCAGCAAATCGGTGACTTCGCCGCCCAAGACACCGGCCTGAATCGCCGCACCCATCGCGACGCACTCGTCGGGGTTGATGCCCTTGAATGGCTCTTTGCCGGTAAAACGCGCCACAGCTTCCTGCACGGCGGGGATACGGGTCGAACCGCCGACGAGCAGCACCTTGCCGATTTCAGAGGCGGCGAGGCCCGAATCCTTCAATGCTTGACGCAGTGGGCCCATGGTCTTTTCGACGAGGTGGGCCGTGAGTTCATTGAACTTCGCGCGTGTCAGCGTCATGTCGAGATGTTTCGGGCCGGACGCGTCGGCGGTGATATAAGGCAGGTTGATCGAGGTGGAAGTCACGCCCGAGAGCTCGACCTTCGCTTTTTCGGCAGCCTCTTTGAGGCGCTGCGCCGAAACCTTGTCGGCCAAAAGATCCACGCCGTTTTCGCGTTTGAATTCTTCGGCGAGGTATTTCATGACGCACTCGTCAAAATCATCGCCGCCGAGGCGGTTGTTGCCCGCGGTCGCGAGCACTTCGAGGACGCCGTCGCCGATTTCGAGCAGGGAGACGTCAAAAGTGCCGCCGCCGAGGTCATAGACAAGAATTTTTTGTTCGTGGTCTTTATCCAAACCGTAGGCCAGCGCGGCCGCCGTGGGCTCGTTGATGATGCGCAGCACCTCTAAACCCGCGATTTTACCGGCGTCCTTCGTGGCCTGGCGCTGACTGTCGGTGAAATAGGCCGGGACGGTGATGACGGCCTGCGTGACCGTGCCGCCGAGGTAGGCTTCAGCGTCTTTTTTGAGCTTTTGCAGAACCATCGCCGAGATTTCCTGCGGGGAGTAGTTCTTCTTGTCGATGTTCACGCGTCGGTCGGTGCCCATGTCGCGCTTGATGGAGGCGATGGTGCGGTCGGTGTTCGTAATGGCTTGGCGTTTGGCGACTTGGCCGACCATACGCTCGCCGTCTTTAGCAAACGCCACGACGCTCGGTGTGGTGCGCGCGCCTTCGGCGTTGGCAATGACAACGGGTTCTCCGCCTTCCATGACCGCGACGCAAGAGTTTGTGGTGCCCAGGTCGATGCCGATGATCTTAGACATATTGGAGACCTCCCAGTAAATGTCTTTGTTGAAAATTGAGATTTCAACAAAATTGGTCAGAGGAAATTTTTTTAGGAAATGAATTCCCGAAAAAACAGTGAGATTTGCGGGAAAAAAGTAGCGTTTTTCAATAATGTTAGTTGGCCACCTTGACCGTGGCGTGGCGGATGACGCGGTCAAGGCGCACAAACCCGGCTT
>CAYWWF010000085.1:0-8664 GCA_964461745.1 uncultured Oscillospiraceae bacterium
CTTGGCGGAAAATAAAGTCCAATCGTTTTTCCGGTGACATGTGCACCGGAAAAACTCCTCAACTCTCCGATTTTCCTCAGAAAATCGGAGAACCCGACCCGCAGGTCGGTGCCCTCGTTCTCACTCGCCCAAAGCCTGCTTTGGGCGAAGATATCATGTATACATCTTACACAACAGCCACTCCACAAAGCGGCTCGGGAAAATTCGGCACGCGGCGGCCAGCAGCTTGTAATACCCGACCGCGCGGTGGACAGGCGGCCGCTTTTTTTGCGCGAGTCGCAGGATCACACGCGCGACTTTGTCGGGTGGGTGCCCCTTTCTCTCGTCACGGGCCATATTCTCCACCGAACGACGGCAGGTGTCCGCATAGGGCGAACCCTCGGGCAGCGCGGGCACACGGGCGTTCGTGAAATCCGTGCGTGTATCGCCCGGCTCGATGATGCTGGCGCGTACGCCGAAAGGACGGCCCTCGATGCGTAGCGCGCGCGTGATGGCCTCAAGCGCAGACTTGGTCGCCGAATAGTGCCCGTGGAACGGCAGCGGGAAAATGCCCACCATCGAGCCGACAATCAGAACCAAACCGTTCCCGCGTCGGCGCAATTGCGGCATACTGTGCCGGTTGACGCAGAGTACGCCAAAAAAGTTTGTCTCCATCTGTGCGCGCACGGCCTCCATCGGTGTGTCTTCGACAGCGCCTGAGATACCGTAGCCCGCATTGTGCAATACGATGCCAAAGTCACCGCCCTCTTGGCGGATGGTCTCAAAAGCGCGCTTCACGTCTTCTTCCTTGCAAACGTCGCAGCGCAAACGGCGAATGGAACCGGTGCCGAGCTTCTCCTCGGGCGCCTCTTCTCGGCGTGACAGACCCCAGACCCGGTAGCCGTTTTCAGCGAACATCCGCGCGCAATGCAGTCCGATTCCGGAGCTGGCTCCGGTGATGACGATCTCTCTTCCATAGGGATAACGCAAGCTCTCACACCCTTTCGGTTTACCTGAACATCATATGACCTCGTGTCCGGCTTGTCAAGGAATACCCCTGACAACAGCGCAAACACGCCTAAGAAAGGAACAGCCCCCATGACACTGCAAGAACGCGCCCTGCTTTTGCTGGACGGCCTGCGGGCTCTCTACCCCGACGCCCTGTGTTCCCTCAGCTATGAGAAAGACTACGAACTGCTGTTTGCCACGCGCTTGGCCGCCCAGTGTACCGACGCGCGCGTCAATACCATCACACCCACCTTGTACGCACGATACCCAAGCCTTGAAGCTTTGGCCGGGGCCGAAATTTCTGAACTCGAGGAGATCATCCGCCCCTGCGGCTTTTTCCACACCAAAGCGCGTGACATTCAGGCCTGCGCCGCGCAGCTATTGGAGAAACACGGTGGGTGCGTTCCCGACACGATGGAAGCGCTGCTCGCGCTGCCTGGTGTCGGGCGCAAAACCGCCAATCTGATCCTCGGCGATGTCTATGGAAAAGGCGGCATCGTCGTGGATACGCACTGCCTGCGCTTAGCGGATCGTTTTGGGCTCTGCCACCACAAAGACCCCGTTAAGATGGAGTTTGCGCTCGACGCGCTGATTCCCCGGGCCGAACAGTCTTCGTTTTGCCACCGTCTCGTGCTGCATGGCCGCGCGCTCTGCATGGCCCGCGCGCCGCGCTGTGCGGATTGTGCGTTGCGCCCCCATTGTGTTTTTGGTACGAATCAGCCGAACTCCAACTCCTAATAAAGTGTATTTCCCCTCTGGAATTGGGCCGAAACGGATGATATCCGTGTTTTTTCAGTCGTTGTAAAATCCATGCGGACGCCGCTCGCGGCGACTTGTACTTTCTTATAAAAATGCGCGGTCTTTCCGTTTACGCAATTCGGCATTTTTTCATCTTGACAAAAACCAAGCCCTCATATACTATATATACACTCAAACTACAAACTACACTCAACATATAGTGCCCGCGTCGGCGGTCAGGCAGAGGAGCACAAACGATGAAAGTTCTCAACACCACCGTACAAAAATTGCGCAAACGCGATGGTCGCGTCACCCCTTTTGACATCAGTAAGATCGTAAACGCCATTTCTAAGGCGTTTATCGCCACACAAGGCAATCCGCAGCGCGAAGAGGCCGAAAAGCTAGCCTATGAAGTCCTGGACATCCTCAATGAGGAAGGCAAAGCTTTGCCCAGTGTTGAGCAGATCCAAGACACGGTCGAGCGCGTGCTCATTGAAAACAACTACATACAGACCGCCAAGGCCTACATTCTCTATCGTGCCGAACGTTCCCGTGTGCGCGAAATGAACACACGGCTGATGAAGATTTACGAGGACATCACCTTCCGCGACGCTTCGGCCTCCGACATCAAGCGCGAAAACGCGAACATCGACGGCGATACGGCGATGGGCACGATGCTGAAGTACGGCTCGGAAGGTGCCAAACGCTTTTACGAGATGTTCGTCTTAAACCCGGATCACGCCCGGGCCCACCACGACGGTGACATCCATATCCACGACCTCGACTTTCTGACGCTCACGACCACCTGCTGTCAGATCGACCTGATCAAGCTTTTCAAAGACGGCTTTTCCACGGG
Organism: uncultured Oscillospiraceae bacterium; assembly: GCA_964461745.1. Classification (GTDB taxonomy): domain Bacteria; phylum Bacillota; class Clostridia; order Oscillospirales; family UBA929; genus JAVBPF01. The sequence goes on from CAYWWF010000085.1 coordinate 2,582, forward strand.
CCACGGCACCCTGCGCGAACCCAACCACATCTCGTCGTACACAGCCCTCTGCTGCATCGCCATTCAGTCCAACCAAAACGACCAGCACGGCGGACAGAGCATCGTGAACTTCGACTACGCCATGGCCCTCGGTGTGGCCAAAACCTTTGTCCATCTGTATCGCGACAACCTCATCCGCGCTCTTGAGATGCTTGCTGACTTGCCGGAACCTGAGACAACGGTCAAGACTATGCTGGCTGAAATCAAAGAGCAAAGTGGTCTGCGCCCGACGCTGACGCCGTCGGACAGCTTTGTCTCAAACCTTACCGAGCGGCTTTTCGCCCTTGTTCCTGATATGGCTCTCGTGGAGAAAATCCTGTGTTTCACGCAAAAGAACACCGAAAAAGAAACCGACCATGCGACTTACAAGGCCATGGTCGCCTTTATCCACAATTTAAACACAATGCACTCGCGTGCGGGTGCCCAGACACCATTTTCCTCGATCAACTATGGTTTGGACGTCTCCCCTGAGGGTCGCATGGCGATCAAAAACGTTTTGCTTGCCACCGAAGCCGGACTTGGGCACGGCGAGACGCCAATCTTCCCGATTCAGATTTTCCGTGTCATGGCAGGTGTGAGTTTCAATCCCGAAGACCCGAACTATGACCTGTTTCAATTGGCCTGCCGCGTCAGTGCGCGGCGTCTGTTCCCGAACTTTTCGTTCATGGACGCGCCGTTTAACAAGAAATACTACAAAGAAGGCCATCCCGAGACGGAAATCGCCTACATGGGCTGCCGCACGCGCGTCATCGGCAACACCTATGACCCCACAAAGGAGATCTCCAACGGTCGCGGCAACCTGAGTTTTACGAGCATCAATTTGCCGCGTATGGCCATCAAGGCCGCCGGCAACGTCCCCTACTTCTTTGAAGACCTTGAGCGTAAGCTTTCGCTGGTGATCGATCAGCTCTATGAACGCTATCTGATCCAGTGCCGCAAGAAGGTCCGCAACTTTCCGTTTTTGATGGGTCAAGGCGTCTGGATTGATTCCGACAAACTCGGTTGGGAGGATGAAATTGCCTCGGTTCTGGGTCACGGCACGCTGACCGTGGGCTTCATCGGTTTGGCTGAAGCGCTGACGGTGCTTGTCGGCGCGCACCACGGCCAGTCCGAAAAGGCGCAAAAGCTGGGGCTTGAGATCGTCGGTGCGATGCGCTCGCGACTCGACGCCGAGTCTCTAAAACGCAAGCTCAACTATACGTTGATCGCCACACCGGCCGAGGGCCTTTCGGGCCGCTTCGTCAAGCTGGATCGTGAGCGTTTCGGACTCATCCCCGGCGTCACCGACAAGGACTATTACACGAACAGTTTTCATGTGCCCGTGGGCTTTTCGCTGACGGCCTTTGAAAAGATTCAGATCGAAGCGCCCTACCACACACTGACCAACGCCGGACACATCACCTATGTGGAGATGGACGGCGACCCGTCTCAAAACCTTGAAGCTTTTGAGCAAGTCGTTCGTGCCATGCAAGCTTCCGGCGTCGGCTATGGCTCAATCAACCACCCCGTCGACCGCGACCCGGTCTGCGGTTTCTCCGGCATTATCCGTGACCAGTGCCCTGGCTGCGGCCGCCACGAGGACGACGGTGTCCCGTTTGAGCGCATCCGCCGCATCACCGGCTATCTGGTCGGCACGCTGGACCGCTTCAACAACGCCAAACGCGCCGAAGAGCGTGACCGCGTTAAGCATTGCTGAACCTGTTTTCCCCCGTCTGCGGCGGGGGAAGCGTATGAAAGCATAGCACAATTGTTTTGACAACTTCCAAAGGGGCACCATGTAGCCCCCCATGCTCTGCCCCTTGTTCATTCGTACGGGTCTGTTGAAAGGCATCTTGACCGCCGCTCGACCCCGGTTTCTCCCCAAGTGTTTTGTGAATGTGTAGGCTCCACCGCTCCGCAACTTCAACCCCTGGATGGATGTGACCCCTTGGTACGGCTGCGGACATCTTGCTTTTCAACAGATCCTGAGAGACTTCATTGTGCTATTTCTCTGTTGTATTTACTGGTGTTTCTATGTTTCTCTCCCCCCGCCGTAGGCGGGGGGAGAGATGTATTCGTCACGACCCAAGGAGGAATCCCCTTGTCTGGCCCTTTACTGCGTGTTGCCGGTCGAGTCCGGGAGTCCATCGTGGATGGCCCCGGACTTCGTTACGTCATTTTTGCCCAAGGCTGCCCGCACCGCTGCGTGGGCTGCCACAACCCCCATACCTGGGATTTGGACGGCGGAACGCTCATGGATATCGAAGACCTCCAGACTGAGATAATCAAAAATCCGCTGCTCCGAGGCGTCACCTTCTCCGGCGGAGAGCCCTTTTGTCAAGCGGAAGTCTTGGCCGCGCTCGCGCGCGCCGTGCGCGCCCAAGGTTTGGACATTTGGATCTATTCCGGCTACACCTGGGAAGACCTAACCACCCGAGGCGACCCGGCCTGGGACGCGCTGCTTCATGCGGCGGACGTGCTCGTGGACGGGCCGTATCTCCCCGAACGACAAACGACCGCCCCCTTTCGCGGCAGCGACAACCAGCGTGTCATTGATCTTCCGGCTTCCCTACAGAGCGGGCAACTTCAGTTGAGGAAATAACGTAAACAAAAAAAGCCCCACGGTTAGAAACACTGCGTTCTTCTAACCGTGGGGCTTTCTGATTCTTACCTACATCGTTCTCCATCGATTCTCTCGTTTTCAGCCTATGGCCCCTTCACGCTCATAGTAGAAGATGATCTGTTGCACAAGCCCCCCGAACCCAATATACCTTTCAAACGGAAATCCCGCGGAAAACTCCCGCTCTAGAACTCGCCGGATCCACACGTCCACGGGAAACGCCTCTTTGTGGCCAAGGCCATAAAGGCAAACACAGGTTGCGACTTTATCCCCAACGCCGGGGAGCTGCTTCAACCGCAAACAGGCCTCTTCAAACGGCACGGTTTTCAGTGACTCCAAATCGAGTTCACCGGAGCCGACAGCCCGGGCCGCGGCGCTTACATAACCCGCGCGATATCCCAGACCAAGGTGCCGCAAGGCTCGCTCGTCCGTAAGTGCTTCCGGCGCCGGGAAATCGCACCATGTTTGACCATGTTCCGACCGATGCGTCCCAAATTCGTTGCAAAGCCGCTCGATAATTCTACGTATGCGCGGGATGTTGTTGTTCTGTGAAATTATGTAGGAGATCAAGGTTTCAAAAGGATCTTGGTTGAGGATGACAAGGCCGCGGGCGGCATCGGCGGCGCGGGTGAGATACGACTCCGGCTCCCGCTTGGCCCATGTGTCCAGGCAAGCCCAAAACGCGGCGTAATCGGAATCCATGTCTAGGTAATAGATCGCGTGTCCCGCGCTGATCGCCCCGTATGTCTCTATGTTGAGCCCCATCCCAGGCATCTGTTCGATGATGATTTTGCCGCCGCAAAACGGCACCGCGTACTTCTGTAGGCCAAGCCGCGTCCATCGGAAACATTGGCCGCTTTCAGCGATCTTGTCTAGGTCAAGCGGGTGCGATGGCAAGTACAACACACCGCCATGAACTGTATGGTTTTCTGTCATTCTTGCACCTCAAGGCTTCGTTGTTCTCAATAGTCATTTTTTGCAATATTGCAGCAATCTCTCTTCCTATTTTATCATACATTCTTGATTTTCCAAGGTCATTATGATACGATAATGAAAATAGGTAGGGAGTGATCGTCATGAAACGTTTTCTCGCGCTGATTCTTGTTATGATTTTCCTTTTGGCCGCGTTTACCGGTTGCGCCGGAAACAAAAACAAACTCGATGAGATACTGGCCGCGAAAAAGATGGTTGTTTACTTAAACGCAAACTTTCCCCCGTTTGAATACTTTAGCGGCTCGGACATCGTAGGTGTGGACATTGAAATCGCCCAGCGCATCGCCGACGATCTCGGTGTTGAGCTCAAGATTGAAAACGCGGACTTTGACGGCATTGTCGCCTCTCTGGCCGCCGGCAAATGTGACATCGCCATCTCCGGCATGACCATCACCGAAGAGCGCAAAAAAGAAGTTGATTTCTCGATTCCCTACATCAAGTCCGTGCAGTATTTGATTCTGCCGCAAGACTCCACAATTGCCACGATGGAGGACTTAGCCGGGAAAGTCATCGGCACCCCGCTTGGCTATACCGGACAGTTTGTCTTGGAAGATGAGATGGATCCGGAAAAAGGGGGCGTCTTGGTGGACGCCGGTTGCGAACTGAAGATCTATAAAAACCCGGTCGACGCGAGCCTGGACATCACCACGGGCCGTTTGGATGCCGTGATTATGGATGAATTTGTTGCCAAGTCCATTGCCGCCAACGACAATGCCCTGAAAGCGATTAAGCTTGTCTACGCCGACGGCGGCGACGTCTCCGAAGAGTACGGCGTCGCGGTTCCGAAGGGCAACGAACAGCTTTTAACCCGCATCAACAAGGTCATTGAAAACCTCAAGGCCAACAACTCCATCGAGCAGTGGGTGGTCGAGTATTCCCAGAACGAGGAATAAGTTGTTGCTCCGCTAAATAAAACTTGAATCTTTTCTGTTCTCTCCCCGCCTACGGCCGGGAGAGAACAGAAAAATAATTTACGATTTAATTGTCGGAGCAATATAATGCATTGTTTTGATAGCGCCCCGGCAGCGTTCTGATTTGCCGGGGCGTTTTTGATGGGTATGATCCCATCAAAACGTCAGTTTTTACATACTGATTCTCCAAGGACATGCCCCAAAGGAGTTGAGTTTCGTGCCCCTGCCGCCCTGTTTTCTGGCCGCCGCCCCGTCTTGGTTTGAGACAACATGGAATACCATTGTCGATCAGTTTAACGCCACATTCATCGTCAAAGACCGCTACCAATTGTTTTTAAGCGGCTTTGGCAACACACTCATCATCGCGCTTTTCGCCGCAGTGATTGGCGTTCTCATCGGCATACTGGTCGCCGTGGCCAAAGTTTCCTACGCGCAGACTACATACCGCTCGAAGTTACTTGCCTTAACAATGGCTTTTTTCAATAAAATCTGCAACCTTTACATCACACTGTTTCGCGGTACACCCATCGTCGTACAATTGCTCATCATGTACTACATCATATTTCGCTCGCTCTCCAGCGCGTTGATCGTGGCCATCTTGGCTTTTGGCATCAACTCCGGCGCCTATGTGGCGGAAATTTTCCGCGCGGGCATACTCTCCATCGACCACGGACAAACCGAAGCGGGCCTCTCGTTGGGGCTTTCCTCCGGGGCCACCATGCGGCTGATTGTTTTGCCCCAGGCAATTAAAAACATCTTACCGGCCCTGGGCAACGAATTCATTACACTCTTAAAGGAGACTTCCGTCGCTGGCTTTATCACAGTGACGGAGCTCACGCGCGCCGGCGATTTGACACGCAGCGCTACCTTACAGCCCTATTTCCCGCTGCTCTCGGTCGCGATTGTCTACCTGATGTTGGTCTTAGGCCTTACAAAGCTCCTGGAAAAACTCGAAAGGAGGCTGCGAAAAGGTGATCGACGTTAAGAACTTAAACAAGTACTTTGGTGACCACCATGTCCTGCGGGATCTCAGCTATCATATCCATCCCGGCGAGAAGATTGTCATCGTCGGGCCGTCCGGCTCGGGCAAGAGCACCTTTTTGCGCTGCCTGAACCTGCTGGAACGTCCGACCTCCGGAGAGATATCCTTTGACGGGGAACTCATCACAGGCCACAAGTTTAAAATCGACCGTGTGCGGCAGAAGATGGGCATGGTGTTCCAACACTTCAACCTCTTCCCCCACCTGACCGTCCGGCGCAACATCACCCTGGCCCCGATTCACTTGAAGCTGATGACACAGGCGCAGGCCGACCGCAAGGCCGACGAACTGCTCGCGCGCATCGGGCTTTCTGACAAAGCCGAGACCTATCCAAACATGCTCTCGGGCGGTCAAAAACAGCGTGTGGCCATTGCGCGCGCGCTGGCCATGAACCCGGAGGTTATGCTCTTTGACGAACCCACCTCGGCGCTCGACCCCGAAATGGTCGGCGAAGTGCTGGAGCTCATGAAAGAACTCGCGCGCGACGGCATGACCATGGTG
>CAYWWF010000086.1:0-8662 GCA_964461745.1 uncultured Oscillospiraceae bacterium
GACTTTTTGGAGACACCGGCCTTTTGCAAAATGTTCTTCACATGAAATTTCACGGTGTTGATCGAGATGTAAAGCATGTCGGCGATCTGCTGGTTGGCGTAGCCGTAGATGAGCAGCTCGTACACGCGTTTTTCCGCTGTGGTGAGGCGACGGTAGAGTTCGTCCGTTGACAGCGGGCCAGGCGCCACATTTGTCTCGACAGTCTCCTCGACCTGCAGCACTTCGGTCCCGGGCCCCAGAGTGGCAGCGCTTACGACTGGCATCTCAAGCGACGGCGAAACAGCAATGGGTACCGCTGCCACCGGAGGTGTAAGAGGCGCTTCGCTTGACGGTGGAGGCACGGCGGGTGCCGCGGGCGGCGTGTCGGAAACCAGTGGGGCCACCGCCGCGTCTGAAACCCGGACGATGGCATTCTCGGGTTCCATGACGTCCACAGTTTCGGCGCTCAACTCAGAAACGGAGTCTTCCGGTTCCAATATTGTACGCCCTGCCTTTCGCTCTCGCTGGGCCGACAGCGGCGGCAAAGCGGCCCCTGTGACGAGCAGCAGACCATAGAGCGCCACGGGCCAGACCGGCACACCGTCGGGTAGCAGCACGGATTCCGGCGACCCAAACGAGAGCAGCAAGGTCAAAAGGGTCAGCAAAAACGCCACACAGAGGAGCAGCCCATAGACGCGGTTGATCTTGGATACGGCTCGGTCGGCGTACAGCAAGAGCGCGTAAAACAGAGACAAGCCCGCACAGGTCAGAGACACCAGTCCCAAGCCCGGCATCAACGTGTCGGCGGCGGGGGTCGTACGGCAGACAAAACCGAAAAACACACAGAGCACCACAATGGAGCCCAGCGTCGAAAAGCCGCGGCGGGTCAGCAACGCACCCAGCCCCCAAAGCAGCAGCACGGCGACCGGGATCAGCACAAACAGTCCCGCATCCCGGATCCCGTCCGAACCATGCAGAGCCATAAAGTCCAACGCGCAAAACGCAAATACAAGGCAAGACAGCGTCAGCAAGCAGAGCCATACGACCGCGCGCGGGCCCCGTTCGGCAGCGTTCTGCTCGGGTGTGGGGGCCGCCGCCGGACACGCACCGGCCTTTCGGCTCAAAAAGGCCGCAAGCGCCGAAGAGACACAGGCAAACCCCACGCGCCAAAACGGCATCCAGGCCGAGGGCATCTGCGGCCAAAGATGGGATAGGCCAAAGGTCAAGGCCGAAAGCACGAGTCCGGCAGCCGAAAACACAATCAGCAGCGTGCGCCGTGTGCCCGTGTGCGCCATCAGCGGCAACAGTTGCGCGGCAAGACACACCGCGGCCAAAAAGGTCCCGAGGATCCCAAACGGCAGCGGCAAACGTACAAAGGCAAACAACAAGGTAAGCAGCAACAAAACCGCAAACGCGATCAGCCGCAGTGTGTGCTTTTTCCTTTGCAGGACAAAGCGATCCAGCATCAGAAAAAACGAAAACCCCGCGACCACAAACAGCGGCAACGCGAGATAGGGCAGAGCCATCGGCCCGGCTGTCGGAGACCAGGAGGGCAGCGCCTGCGGAAACAAAAGCGGAATCCAGAGGAAGTATAAACCCGCCGCCACACCGGAGAGCAAGGCCGAAAGCCCCGGCCGGGCGCGGGACGACGTGGCGAGATGCTGCGTCTCAGTTTGGTTGTCCTTAAGCACGTTTTGTTCCTCCTGTCGGTAGGTGTATTGCATATTGTCCCCCCATCCATCGCGGGAGCCGTACCACCTGTAACCTACCCGTATTGTCGCGCAATATGTTATAATACTTAGTGTGTTGAAAGCAGATTTTAAAGAATTTGATTTATAATGTTTTATACACAAAGAATGGATGCGCTGGTAAATTCAAAGCGAGGGGGAAAAAACCACCAAAATGGGTAGTTGAAAAATGAGACCGCTCGATGTAAGATAACGCTACGGGGAAATCGTCCGCCACCAAACGCGCGCCCACACCGCGTTTGGCTCGGTTTACGCGTCCAACCTGGAGAGGATTTCGCAAAAAGCTTAGAGATTTAGAGATAACGTACGTGTCGTCAGCCGCCGGGCTATCGTGGCGGACTGCCGAGGGGAAAACATGCAGAGTGGCACAGCAAAAACACACCGATTGTGTGGCTGTGACGGACTACGCCGGACATGAATCGGCGCAAAAGAAAGAGGCCATGTCATGAGTCGCCTAATGAAGTTCAAACGTCAAGTCTCCGTATTTGTCCTTGCTGTTGTCTGCCTTTCGGCCTTATTGTTGGCCACCGGCATCATTACCTATTCAGACAACGGCTTACGCGGCGGAGACATTGAAACCGTGGAAAACCACGGCATCGCCCTGGCCGATCCGAATGGGATCGGTTCCGAAGAGACAATTCCGGGTCAGGAGACCCCACTGGCCAATCCCGACGCTGAGTCTTCCTTTGCTATATTATCGGCATGTCTGCTGGTTGTCTTTACCGTTGTGTTGGTTTGGTTTTTGGTTTTCCGTCCCCAACCGGAAGAAAAAAAGGAGCCGCAGGAAACCGTTGTGCTCGAACGTCGAACGAAGTAGCCACAAGACCGGACCCGCGGTATCCTACGAATCTTATGGAAATTTGCAGATCCCCGCGGGACGGATGTCTTTCAAAGGACAACCGTTCCGCGGACTTTCGCGTTTGATGCCAATCTTCCAGATAGAGCGGCTTTTATCCATGGGTCAAAGGATAGATTTGTTTTACGCGCAAAGGGGCGAAGAATAGATGAAGAAATCCACTTCGGAGCGGCCGGACGGCGGAGGCTCGACCGATATGACTTCCCAAAAGCGGGGGGGCCGCCGTTTGCTGCGCAAAGAAAAGCGCAAAAGAACACGGATGTATATCTTTTCACGCGTGCTGATTTTCATCGGCCTGTCATTGATGCTCGTGGCCGTGCTCTATGAAGCGCTCAATTACCCCTGGAAGACGCTGTTTCAATCGGAAGAAGAGCTCAACGAAGACACCTTGCCGATGCCCACGATGCCGCCTGAAAACGAAGTCGAACTTGTACCGTTTGACTTTGACTCGCTCGAGCAAAACAGTTTGCCTCTACCCGAGGAACTGCCCGGACAAAACGATACGTTGGGCAATTTCGGCGCGGCGCCATCGAAAAAGGTGCAGATCACCGTCCTTGGCGCGGTGAAAATCCCGAAGCTCAACCTCTCGGTCAACCTCATCGACGGCACGTCCCAAGACGAACTGCTCTACGGCGCGGGCTATGTGCGCGGCACGTCGCTGCCAGGTCGCCCGGGCAACTGCTCGATTGCCGGGCACCGGGTCACGGCGCGTATGCATCCGTTTCGACATATGAACCTCATGAAACCCGGGGATCTCGTGTATGTCCACTTCGGTGAGCATGTCTACATCTACGAGACCTATGAAACCTTTATTGTCCACTGGACCGAAAGCTGGGTCATGAAGAACGTCGAAAACGAAAAATATTGCCTGACGCTGATCACCTGTCATCCGCCCGGCAGCGCCCGGGAGCGCTATATCCTGCGTGGGCGGCTCAAATCCATCGACGGCCAGGATCCCGACGCGTTTTACGCCGCCCAGGCCGCGGCGGCGGCAAGCCAACCGCCTGTCGAAACGCCCCCTGTGGACGAACAAGCCCCGGACACATCGCCCGAGAGCGCACCGCCTACGGATCCTTCTCCCGTACCCGACGCCCCGGCTCCGTCCGAAGACGGCGCGGTATCCACCTTGGAACCCAGTCCCGAACCACCCGTGGATTCACCGGAGGTTCCGGTTCCGCCGGACGACGGGGTGCCCGCACCGGAAGGATAGGCTTTGGGCGCAACAGTTTTTCATATAAGGCATTCCCCCGGGCTTACCCGGGGGAATGCTCAGACTGTCAAAAAGGCCTCGCAGAGTTTTCCGCCTTTGGCGAAAAATGAAGTTTCATTGTTTTTCCGGGGACATGCGCGTCGGAAAAACTCCACAACCCATCGATTTTCCTCAGAAAATCGATGTTTCCGGCCCGCAGGCCGGTTCCAAATTTGTCAAAGAATCCAGCGGTGCGATTCTTTGACAACCTGGCCATTCCCCCGGGCTTACCCGGGGGAATTTTGTATTTACCCGATCAGCCCCACGCAGTCGTAATGCGGCCTTTTTGCAATTTCCGCCGCGTTTTGTACAAACTGTGTATGCTTCAGCGTGATCACAACGAAGTCGCTTTGCAGCGCTTCTTTGAGCGACAGGTTCGGGAAGCCTTGCACTTCATCGTCTTCGACATGCGGCTCACAGGCTACGACAACAAAGCCCTTTTCTTTCAAAGCATGACAAAGCGTCAGCGACGCGCTTTCCCGCAAGTCGTCGATATCGGGCTTGTAACTCAGCCCGAGCACCGCGACGCGCGCGCCGGGCGCGACACGCGAAGCCACGGTACTTGCGACGAAATAGGGCTTTTCATCGTTTGTGCGGCGGGCTTGCGCGATGAGTGGTGTATCCTCCGGGAAGGTCTCATGAATGAACCAGGGGTCGATGGCGATGCAGTGGCCGCCGACGCCGACGCCCGGCGTGAGGATGTTCACGCGCGGGTGGCAGTTGGCCAGCTCGATTAAGTGAAACACGTCGATACCAAGCTTTTGCGCAACAACGGACAGCTCATTGGCGTAAGCGATGTTTACGTCCCGGTAAGTATTCTCTACAAGCTTGCACATTTCAGCGCTCACATCGTCGGTCTGACGCAATTTGCCCTTTGTCACCACTTTGCCGTAGAGCGCGCAGGCCGCCTCTGTGGCCTCGGGTGTGCTGCCCCCGATGATGCGGTCGTTGCAGCGCAGTTCTTCCAAAATGCGGCCCGGAATCACACGCTCGGGGCAGTGGGCCGTATGGAAGCTTTCGGGCGAGAGACCCGAGCGCTCGGCCAAAGTCTCATGCATCCGGCGGCAGGTGCCCGGCGGGACGGTGGACTCCAGGACAACGAGATTCCCCGGCTTCAGATGGGGAGCGATACTCTCCGCCGCCGAGAAGACAAATCGTAGATCGGCGACATGCCGTCCGTCGGGGGTGACCGTCTGGGGTGTCTGCACCGTGATGATGAACACATCGGCGGGGGCCAGTTCCGTGGAAAACGTAAGCTTTCCCGTGCCCAGCGCGTCCCGGAACGCCTCGGGGAGTCCTGGCTCCAGAATGGTCAGCGCTCCGCCCGAGAGTGTTTTCACGACGTCTTCACGGATGTCCACGCCGCGCACGGTAAGGCCCGAGAGCGCCAGCGTGATGGTGGTGGGCAGACCGATGTAGCCCAGTCCTAAAACACATACGTTTTGCATAGCTTGTTATCCTTTCACATACTGGCGCAGTTCTTCCACTCGGTCGAGTGTCTCCCACGGCAGATCGATGTCGGTGCGGCCAAAGTGGCCGTAAGCCGCCGTCGGGGTGTAGATCGGGCGTCGAAGATTCAGTTGCTCTATGATTTTCGCGGGGCGGAAGTCAAAATGCCGCTGTACAATCGCCGTAAGCTCTTCGTCAGAGCATAGGCCGGTGCCAAAGCTGTCGATGAAGATCGAGACCGGGTGCGCCACACCGATGGCGTAGGCAAGCTCTATCTCACAGCGGCGCGCAAGTCCCGCCGCGACCAAATTCTTCGCGGCATAACGGGCCATATAGGACGCGCTGCGGTCGACCTTCGTCGGATCCTTGCCCGAAAAGCAGCCGCCGCCATGGCGCGCCGCGCCGCCGTAGGTGTCCACGATGATCTTGCGGCCCGTGAGGCCCGTGTCACCCTGGGGCCCGCCGATCACAAAGCGTCCGGTGGGGTTGATGAAAACCTTCGTGTCGCGGTCGAGATATTGCGCGGGGATCACCGGTTCGATGACCTGGGCGCGCACCTGCCGACGCAACTCTTCAATGTCCATGTCGTCGTGCTGCGTCGAGACGACAATCGCGTCACAACGCGCGACACGGCCCGCGTCATCATAGACGACGGTGACCTGCGCCTTGCCGTCGGGCCGCAGAAACGGCAGTGTCCCGTCCCGGCGCACAGCGGACAGACGGCGCGTGAGCTTGTGCGACAGCGCAATGGGTGCGGGCATAAGTTCGGGCGTCTCGTCGCAGGCAAAGCCAAACATGATGCCCTGGTCACCCGCGCCGATGAGGTCATAGCGGTCACCGCTCTCGTCAAACTCGAGCGCGTGGCCGACACCTTGGGCGATGTCGGGACTCTGGCCGTCAATCGCCGTGAGCACCGCGCAAGAGTTGCCGTCGAATCCAAGCTCCGAGCGGTCAAAGCCCACCTGTTTGATGATCCGGCGCACAACGGCGGGGATGTCGATATAACAGGAGGTCGTAATCTCTCCCATCACGAGCGCCATGCCCGTCGTCACAAAGGCCTCACAGGCCACGCGGCCCTGCGGATCCTGCTCGAGAATGGCGTCGAGGACGCCGTCGGAAATCTGATCGCAGATTTTATCGGGATGACCCTCGGTCACCGATTCGGATGTAAACATACGCGGCATGCGTTGATTCCTCCTAACGAGACTAAACTCTGCGAAAAACCTCTTGTACTCCAATCGCTGAGAAGGCGGATTCCCTCCGATTTCTCAACATCACTTATTCCCCTCCCTCTAAAAACCGCAGTTTTTATACTAATTTCAGAAAGAAAAGTGGATAAAAGCCGCCGTATTTTTGTTGTTTGACTGCCAAATCGGCGCGCCGCAATGCTTTGTGCCTTGCAAGCGACGATTTGGCAGTCAGGCGGCAAAAAGACAAGGGTTTTGCCGCTCTTTCTGAGATTAGTATTAGAGGGACTTTAAAACGACGACAAATACGCCTCTTGCTCCGGGCTCAGCCGGTCGATGCGCCGCTGCAAGGCGGTGAGTTTGAGCTGCGCTATCTCCTGGTCAATGGCCGTAGGCACCGGATAGACGCCGGGGGTCAGCGCGCCCCCGTTTTGCGCGAGATGGCGCAGCGCCAAAGCTTGCAGCGAAAAGCTCATATCCATGATATCCGCCGGATGGCCGTTTCCGGCGGCTAGGTTCACGAGTTTCCCCTCAGCCAGTAAGTTCAGCATCCGCCCGTCGGGCATACGATAGCCCGCGATGTTTTTCCGACGAGCAACAATCTCCGTCGAGAGTGTCACTAAATCGTCCAGACTGATCTCTACGTTGAAATGACCGGCGTTGCACAAAATCACGCCGTCCTTCATTCTTTCCATATGGCGCCGAACGATCACGTCCCGGCAACCGGTGACTGTGATGAAAAAGTCACCCAAGGCCGCCGCGTCGTCCATCGGCATGACCTCATAGCCGTCCATCACGGCCTCGAGCGCTTTGACGGCGTCGACCTCACAAACAATCACGCGCGCGCCGAGACCCGCGGCTCGCCGGGCCACACCCCGGCCGCACCAGCCGTAGCCGACCACGACGACACTTTTGCCGCTGACCTGAACGTTTGTCGTGTGCAGGATGCCGTCCCAGGTGGACTGACCCGTGCCGTAGCGGTTGTCAAACATCGTCTTGCAGGGTGTGTCGTTGACGGCCATGACCGGGTACAACAGGGCTCCGGCGCGATCCCGCGCGCGCAGCCGCGTAAGGCCCGTCGTTGTCTCCTCGGTGATGCCACGGACACAGTCTCCCAAATCGCGCGATTCCTCATGCAACAGGCGCGTCAAATCGCCGCCGTCGTCGAGCACCAGGTGCGGATGGAAGTCCAGCGTTTGCCGCAAGTGGGACTCATATTCCTCGGGTGTGGCGTCGTAGTGCGCATAGACCTGCACACCGCGCGTGGCCAAGCCTGCCGCGACGTCATCCTGCGTCGAAAGCGTGTTGCAGCCGGTTACGGCGACATCCGCGCCGCCCTTGCTCAGCGCCAGCGCGAGACGCGCGGTTTTGGCCTCCAAATGAATGGACATCGCGATCCGCAAACCCGCAAAGGGCTTTTCCGCCTCCAAACGCTGCTCAATCAGCGCGAGAACGGGCATATACGACGCGACCCAATCCATTTTGCGCAAACCCTCCGGACTCAGTTCCGGATGACGGATACGGCTCATCCAAGATCCCCCCTGGTCGTTTTGCTGCAAGACATCCCAGTCACAAGGGCGGGGAACCCCACAGCTTGTCCCGGATGGAGTGTTCCACAATCGCCCCGTGATGATGCATGTGAATCGGCCCCGTTTGTGTCTGCAACCGCCATTCCGTGGGCGCAAAAACCAATATACTACAGCGGAAATGATTTACCCATCATTTCCGCTGTAGTATATCACAGCTTACGAAAAACCGAAAGAGGCAGTTTTGACCCTGACAGGACAGGGAAACCCTGTGGTCTCGAACCCCCACTTACTCATCCCTCTTGTCTACGCTCTAAACGACGAAAGACGATCCCGCCCAGCGACAAGACCCCGCCGGCCATCAGAAAGCCACCCAACACGTCCGTAAGGTAGTGCATCCCGAGATAGATCCGGCTGAAGCCGATGAGCACAACCGTCAAAACGAATCCCACCTTGGCCCAGGCGCGCGCGGGGGCTTTTCGGTTTGAGGAGAGGCAGATCAGCAGCAACAGCGCGCCGAAAAATACAAAGGCGTTCATGCTGTGGCCGCTGGGAAACGAAAAGGTATGGCCGAGCAGACCGGCAGAAACCGGACGCGGGCGCTGATAGAGCTGTTTGAGGCATAGATTCAGGCCCGCGCTGAGCAGCAACAGCGCGCCCGCGGGCAA
>CAYWWF010000087.1:0-8623 GCA_964461745.1 uncultured Oscillospiraceae bacterium
GGGCACGCTGGGGTTCTGGCACGCGTTGGGGTGGTTTGTATCATAAATGCATTTAAAACAAATTGTTTTGCTTTCGAAGAGTGTGAAAAACGCCGGGTTATCCGCCTAGTGTTTTTCGACAAGCAACTGGGGGAGTGACGCTGTGCGTCACTCCCCCAGTTTGGATAAAGACAAATAATTAAGATTCCAACTGTATCAAACCGCCTGGGCCTTTTTGGGCCTCGGGCTTGTCCGTAGGACGTCCGGCAGCGGCGCGGAAATCCGCTCGCGAACGGCGTACTTCGGACAGCGCCGCGCCGATGGCTTCCTCGGTTCGTTTTAGCGTGTTGTCAACATATTCGTTGGCGGCCCTTCGCACCTCACGCGATTTTAGGTCAGCCGTCGTCATCAAATCGTTGGCCTTTTTGCGCGCGATTTGCAGAATCTCCTGCTCGCCGACAAGCTGACGTGCGCGCTCTTCGGCCTGCCGTTTGATCGCCTCGGCCTCGCGTTTTGCCGTGCTGATGATCTCGTTGCGTGACTCGACGATGCTCCGGGCTTGCTTGAGGTCGCCCGGCAAAATGGCGCCGATTTCGTCGAGGATGCCGAGCACTTTATCACGGTCCAAAATACACCGATCCGCGCCAAACGGCAACGAAAAGGCGTCCTGCACCATGTCGTAGAGCATCTTTAAGAGCTCTTCCAAACCACCCGCCATGCGTGTCCCTCCTATAAAGTAAAACCCAAATTGTTTAGTATTCTATTGTCACTACGACCGCAGTCGCTGGCAGACATCACCAAGAATTTCTCCTGGCACAAAGGGAGCAATGTCGCCGCCCAGGCGTCCGACTTCTTTGACAACGCTTGAGCTCAAGTACTGGTTGTTTTCGCTGGTGGTCAAAAAGACCGTGTCCAGTGCCGGGTTGAGCTTGCGGTTGATGAGCGCCATTTGAAACTCAAGCTCGAAGTCTGACATCGCCCGCAGACCCTTGACGAGAACCCGCGCGGACTTCTCAGCCGCATAGTCGGCGAGCAGCCGGTCGGACGCGTCGATGGAGACGCCGGGCAGATGCCGGGTCACACGTTTGAGAAAACTCACACGTTCTTCCACGGAAAACAGCGTCGCTTTTTTCGAGTTGTGCATGACCACGACGAGCAGAGAGTCAAAAATACCCTGAGCCCTTGTGATGATGTCCAGATGCCCATTTGTGACGGGGTCAAAGCTACCCGGATAGATCGCCGGTTTCACACAGGTTCCTCCTGTCGGTAGTACAGTGTTACAGCCTTTTTCCCGTAGCGGTAGGTCTTGCCCCGCCGATACGGCGGTTCGACCGCCGGGGCAAATGTGCCCTCGGCAGACTCACATACGATTATACCACCCTCGCGTAAAATGTCAAAGGATGTTATTGCGTCGAGAATTTTAGCGTAGCCCATATGATAGGGCGGATCAACATACACGATGTCAAACGGGCCGGGCTTGGAAGCCAGATACGACAGCGCGTCGCGCTCAACAACCAGCGCCTTGTCCGTAAACTTTGTGTGGCGTAGGTTATCGCGAATGACAGCCAAAGCGGCTTGCGCGTTGTCGACAAAGACGGCTTTTAAGGCACCTCGACTGAGCGCCTCAATGCCCATCTGTCCGGTGCCCGCGAAAAGGTCGAGAAAGTCTCGGCCTTCAATGTCAAATTGCAAGATGTTAAACACCGACTCTTTGACGAAGGCGGAGGTAGGGCGGGTCAATTCCCCGTCTACGCTGCGTAGACGACAGCCGCGTGCGCTACCGGTGATAACACGCATGGGTATCCCTCCTTGTCTTATGGGAGTGTCGGAAAATCTCAATTTTTGAACAGACAATTGAGTCCCTCTAAAAACCAACGCAATTCAATCGTTGTGAAGGCGGATTCATTCCGCGTGCTACAACATCATTATTCCCTTTCCTCTAAAAGCCTCAGTTTTTAGAGGAACCCAATTATTCTTCCTGCTTATGCAGGTGCGCATACACGGACCCAGCCACCGCTGGTGGCAAAACGACCCGTAGCGCGTCCATGTCGGCGTTTTTTATCGCTTTCACAGTTTTAAAATGGGACAGTAACGCATTTCTCCTCGCGGGCCCTAAACCGGGGATCCCGTCGAGTACGGACAAAACGGTGCTCTTTGCGCGGCGTTCCTGGTGAAAGGTGATCGCAAAACGGTGTGTCTCTTCCTGGATGCGCCCGATGAACGCAAACAGAGCCACTTGCGTAAGCGACACTTCCTGTCCATCGGGGGAAACCAGCGCACGGGTGCGGTGGCGTGTATCTTTGACCATACCGAAGACCGGAATCGATAGGTTTCTCTCCGCGAGCAAAGCCTGCGCGGCGGCGGCGTGGGCCTGTCCGCCGTCCATCAGGAAAAGGTCGGGCAGTGGGGCGAATTTTTCGTCGCCTTGTTCAAAACGATCCAGACGCCGGGTGAGCACTTCGCGAGTGGCCGCGTAGTCATCCCCACCGGCGGCGGTTTTGATGGTAAACTTTCGATAGGCCTTTTTGCGCGGCCAGGCGTCTTCAAAGACGACCATCGCGCCGACCATATTGTCCCCGGCTGTGTGAGACATGTCATAGGCCTCAATGCGGCACGGCACGGCGGGCAGATTCAATTGCTTTTGTAGTTCTGTTAGCGTGAAGGCCGCCTGGTCTTCTTTTGTGGTCAGACGAAGGACTTCTTCCCGGGCGTTGCCCTCAGCCAATTCCAAAAGCTTCTTCTTTGTGCCACGCTGGGGTACGGAAAGGGTGACTTTGTGTCCGGCCTTTTGTGTCAACCATTCGGAGAGGGCCTCATGGTCTTCGAGCGCGCAGGGCAGTAAGATGTCTCGGGCTAAGAGATTTTTTTCTAAATAATACTGTTGCAAAAAGGCCGAGATGGCCCCGCTGAGGCCGCCGAACCAGTCGTGCGGCAGTAGGTTCAGCTCACAGCCGATTAAGTTGCCGTCGAGATAGTGCAAAAGGGCGACACAGGTCTTGGCTTCACCCGCGAAACAGCCGACGACATCGGTGTCGGCAAAGCTCATCGCAACGACGTTTTGACGCTGCCCAAGACGCGTTACACTGCGAAGACGATCGCGCAATTGCGCGGCTTTTTCAAAGGCCAGATTTTCCGCGGCCTCTTCCATCTCGCGATGAATTTCACGCTCC
Source organism: uncultured Oscillospiraceae bacterium (assembly GCA_964461745.1). Classification (GTDB taxonomy): domain Bacteria; phylum Bacillota; class Clostridia; order Oscillospirales; family UBA929; genus JAVBPF01. Next base: position 3,150 of record CAYWWF010000087.1, read on the forward strand.
ACGTCCTGTGTTTTGCCTTGGAGTACGCCGATGGCCTGTTGCAAAACCGCCTTGTATTCGGCTTCGGACATGGTGCCCCGGCAGAGGGCCGGGCAGCGATTCATATGGTGCTGCAAACAAGGGCGGCTTTTGCCAAAGTCCTGGGGGAAGCGCTTGCCGCAGGTAGGCAAGGAAAAGGCTTCCGAGAGCGCGTCGATGACTTTCTGGGTGGTTTGGCGGCCGCCATAGGGGCCGAAGTAGAGCGCGTTGTCTTTTTTGCCTTTGTTAGACAGTGTGAAAAAAGGGTAGGGCTTTTCCATATCGATGCGGATGAAGGGGTAGCCCTTGTCATCTTTTAAAAGTATGTTGTATTTCGGCTGGTGGCGCTTGATCAGCGAGCTTTCCAGTACAAGGGCCTCAAACTCACTTTTGACCACAATCACGTCAAAGTCGGACACCTGGCTTACCATCGCCATGGTCTTGTCGTTGTGCCCCGTGTGGCCGAAATACTGGCTGACACGGTTTTTGAGCATCTTGGCCTTGCCAACGTAAATCACAGCACCCTGCGCGTCCATCATGATGTAAACGCCGGGTTTGAGCGGCAAAGACAGCGCCTTTTGTCGGAGATCCATCAGGATACCTCATCCCAAACGGCAAAATGAAGCGCCGCCGAAGCTGGCGGCGCAAATGAACAAAAATCTATTGATGAGAATGCAATGTACGCAGAGCCAATGGACATGCTGACGCCCAACGCAACACAAAAACACCCGTCACCATAAACGCTGTACACCCGATCTTACAAAAACGGATACAGGGTACAGATCGGGCGGTTATTCTGAGAAGTTGGAAGAAATCAGCTCGGTGAGCGCTTCGACGGCTTCGACTTCGTCGGTGCCTTCGGCCAAAATTTCTATCGAAGTGCCCTTGATGATGCCCAAAGACAGTACGCCAAGCAAACTCTTGGCGTTGACACGACGCTCGTCTTTTTCCACCCAAATGCTGCATTTGAATTCGTTGGCCTTCTGTATAAAGAAAGTAGCCGGCCGCGCGTGCAGCCCCACCTGGTTGTTGACAATCACTTCACGGGAAAACATCCTATCAGCTCCTTACGACGTTTTCGGGGAACAGGCAGCGTCGGCCAAACCATTGAATTTAGAAAGCGGCAAAGACCGCTCCGGCTCGACGAAACCAAAAAAAGATGGCCCCATCTCTTATTTCTGAAGCATCTCACGGGCTTGATTATATCAATCGTTTTGGTGTAAGTCAACAATTTTTTATGTGTCCAGTGTAAGATGTGAGCAAAAAGGATCCTTCCAGGAGTCCCCATTTTGCGTCAAAATCCAGTCCACAGTATTCGGTCAAATACGTTGGATGAAATCACAATTGGTCGATATCCGTAGATTATTTCAATTCCACGATGCTGACGCCGTGTTCTCCCTCGCCAAAACGACCCAAACGGAAACTTTTTACCTGTGGATGCCGACGCAGGGCTGCGTGAATGGCGCTTCGGAGCGCGCCCGTACCTTTGCCGTGGATCACGGTCAACGTGTGCAGACCACTGAGCAAGGCGCTGTCCAGAAAGCGGTCGAGTTCAAGCAGAGCTTCGTCCACCGTCAGTCCGCGCAGGTCAAGTTCGGGGGTGGCGGTGTCCATGCGTGGGCCGTTTGATCCCGAACCGGGGGGCGCGGGACGCGGGGCCTTGACACGGGTTTCTTCCACAAGCGAAATCTCATCGCTGCGCACGGTCACTTTCAGGATACCGGCCTGCAGGAGATATTTGTCCCCGTCGATGGACAGGACATGCGCTGTGCTGCCGAGACGCAGAAGTCTTACTGTGTCGCCAACGACGATGGGTCTTGACGGCGCGACGGGCTTCTCGACGGTGGGGGTACCCCCGGCTTTGGTTTCGGCCTCGTTTAAACGGCGGCGGAGGTCGGCGCGGGCCGCGCCAAGTTCTTGCGCCGAGGCTTCTCCGGCCATGAGTTTGCTGATGCGGCGGGCCTCTTCGATCACTTCATCGGAGGTCATGCGCGCTTGCGAGAGAATCAAACGCGCTTCATTGCGGGCGCGCTCCACATGTTGTTCGCTTTCGCGCTCCATGCGCGCGCGCAAGGCGGCGGCTTTTTCGGCATCTTCGCGCGCGGTTTTGCGCGTGCCTTGCATGTCTGCCTCAAGCCGCTCGAGATCCTGCCGTTTGCGTTCCAACTGCGTGAGCACATCCTCAAAGCGGACGTTGTCGAGACTTACATGACCTCGGGCAGCCTCTATGATGTCGTCGCCGAGCCCGAGGCGGGCCGCGATGGCAAACGCGTTGGATTTGCCCGGCACGCCGATGAGCAGCTTGTAGGTCGGCATGAGGGTTTCCACGTCAAACTCACACGAAGCGTTCTCCACACCCGGCGTGAGCAAGGCGTAAGTTTTCAGCTCCGAATAATGCGTGGTGGCCGCGACACGCAGTCCACGGCGGCGGGCGTACTCGATGATCGCGACGGCCAGCGCCGCGCCCTCCACAGGGTCGGTGCCCGCGCCAAGCTCGTCAAAGAGTACGAGCGCGTTTTCGTCGGCTTCGTTTAGAATTGCGATGATGTTTTTGATGTGAGAGGAGAAGGTCGAAAGGGATTGCTCAATGCTCTGTTCATCGCCGATGTCGGTGAGCACATGGGTGAAAAACGACAGTGTGCTGTCTGCCTCGGCCGGGATGTGCAGTCCGCAAGCGGCCATGATGGTGAGCAAACCCAAGGTTTTCAGGGAGACGGTCTTGCCGCCGGTGTTCGGGCCGGTGATGACGAGCGTGTCAAAGTGCTGGCCGAGATGAATGTTGATCGGCACAACGACCTTGGGGTCTACAAGCGGATGGCGCGCGCGGTTGAGGACAATCACGCCGTCACGATTGAAGCGGGGTGGGTTGGCTCGCATCTCATAGGAGAGCTTGGCCTTGGCAAAGATCAGATCCAGCGCCGTGAGCAGGTGGAAGTTCCGGTCGATGCTCTCAGAAAACGCCGCGACTTCGGCAGAGAGTTCGGCGAGGATGCGCTCAATTTCACGCTGTTCTTTGGCCAAGAGTTCCCGCAATTCGTTTCCAAGCTGCACCACGGCCATCGGCTCGACAAAAAAGGTGGCACCCGACGCCGATACATCGTGCACAAGGCCTGGCACGTCGCCCCGGTGCTCGCTTTTGACGGGTACGACATAGCGCTCGGCGCGCTGTGTGATGATGGTTTCCTGCAAGTATTTCGCATAAGCCGGGGAGGAGATGATCTTTTGCAGAACCTCACGCGCGCGGTTGCGGTTTTGGCGCATGTGACGACGGATGTCTGCGAGTGTGGGGCTGGCGGTGTCGCTGATTTCTTCTTCACTGAGGACGGTGCGCGTGATGCGCTCCTCGAGCGTTTTGTTCGGGGCGAGGTCAAAGAACAGGTGATCGATCGCCGTTTTTTCCTGGCCCGGTTTGTCTAACTCAGCCTTACGGTAGGCTTTGACCACACGCGTTGTGGAGAGTACCGCGGCCACGTCGAGCAGTTCTCGTGGGTTTAAGGCTCCGCCCATCTCCGCGCGCGTGAGCGCCGGGGTCACCACGCGCAACGCCGAAAACGAAGGGGTCCCCGCGCGTCCCAAAAGGCGACTGGCCGCGTTGGTTTCCTCCATCCAGGCCTCACAGGTTTCAGCTGTCATTGCCGGGCGCAGAGACAAAGCCCGCTCTCGCGCGGGCTCGGAACCGGCTTGAGCGGCAAGCATTTGCAGCACGCGGTCGAGTTCCAGCGTGCGGTAAGCTTTTTCTTGTAGATTAAGTTCCATGTGGTACGCCTTCTTTGAAGAATCAGAGTTTATGCGGGATAGTGAGCCGCAGCGTCAATGGGTTTTTCCAGTAGCGCTGCCAAGACGCGCAGATCGTCAAAGGCCTCGGGGCGGCGGCGCGGGTCTCGGAGCAAAAAGGCCGGGTGGTACATGGCCATCAATTGATATTTCCCACGCGGAAAAACGAGACCGTGTTCCTTTGTAATCTTAAAGTCCGCGTGGATGATGCGCGTCGCGGCGATGCGACCGAGACAGACGATCACACGGGGTTGCACAAGCGCCGTTTGGCGACGCACCCAAGGCAGACAGGCTTCAGCCTCGATTTCTAAGGGATCCCGGTTGCCGGGCGGACGGCACTTGACAATGTTGGCGATGTAAACCTTGTCACGATGGAGTCCGATGATGGCTAGCATATCATCCAAAAGCTGACCGGCGCGACCGACAAACGGGAGTCCCGTGTTGTCTTCCTGCTCACCCGGCCCCTCACCGATAAACATCACATCCGCGTTTCGGTTTCCGCTGCCGAATACGACATTTTTTCGGTGCTCCGACAGCGCACAGAGCGTACAGCTATGACATGCCGCCTCTAAAGCATCCCAGCTTACCATGGTTGTCTCCTTTGATTTCCACTCACATCTCCCGTCCCATGTTCATAGAGTGTTTATGGAGAGAAATGAGGGATTTAGCAGATGACGTGGATTTCGGTCTTGCTCTTTGCGTGTGCGGCCAATTTGGACAATTTGATGATCGGCGCGTCTTACGGTATACGAAAGGTGCGCATATCCATATGGAGCAATTTATTTATTGCCGGTGTAACAGGGCTTTCCACCTACTTGGCCATGACCTTCGGTGAGATCATCGGACGACTGCTCTCGCCCGCGTTTTGCCAATGGGCCGGGGGATTGTTGCTCGTGGCCATCGGCCTTTGGTCGCTCGGGCAGAGTTTGATTCATAAGAAGACGGAGGAACAAGAGGAGAAAAAGGAAAGTGTTCTGCTTTTCTCAGAAACTTGTGTTTTGGCCTTCGCGCTGTCACTGAACAATCTGGCACTGGGGGCCGGAGCGTCGATCCTCGGGTTACCGGCGCTGTTCACAACGGCAGCCACGATAGCGGCCAGTGTGGCCTTCCTATATGTCGGTGGTTTTTTGAGTTTGAAGTTCTTCCCCAAACTGCGCTTTGCCGAAACGTTGTCGGGATTGTTATTGATTGCACTTGGCGTATATGGATTGCTTGGGTAGCAATGCTGAGTGCTGAATGTTGAGTGCTGGGTGCTGAGTGAAGGCGTCGCGCGCGGTGCGACAGATTGTTTCTATTGATTTTTCAAGCGCGATTCCCTCATTCAACATTCAAAACGTAGTCATTTGGCTCCGACCCGGGGGTCGGAACCAAATGACTGCGAGCAAGTCTGTAAGCCGAGTTCTGTATTGGACAGTCATCTATCTAGACCGCGCGTTGCCACGCGGTTCCAGCCACATGAGGGAACGGCCGGGCCAGCCATCTGTTCCCCGGTGTTGCTCCGGATAGAGTTTACAGGGCCACCCGGTCTCCCGGGTGCCGGTGAGCTCTTACCTCGCCTTTCCACCCTTACCGCAAAGGAACAAACCCTTGCGGCGGTATATCTCTGTTGCACTGGTCCTGGAGTCGCCTCCGGCGGGCGTTACCCGTTATCCTTGCCCTGGGGAGCTCGGACTTTCCTCGTG
>CAYWWF010000088.1:0-1856 GCA_964461745.1 uncultured Oscillospiraceae bacterium
ACGTTTTTCACCCACAAGATCCCATCGCTTCGGCTGACCAATTACATCGTCTTGGGGTATCAGCCCGCAAAACGCAACCAGATTGGCGCGGCGCGCACCGCCTATGCAGTCACCTACGCCGCCCCGCCCTTACACCGGGCGTACGCCCTTCGTGACACCGGCGAGCACTATGAACTCAATCTCCAGGGACTCATTGACGCCCTCCTGCGATACGAGAGACAGCGCCGTCCGGTTCGATTTATGGGTTTTCCGGCATATTTTATGTTTTTGCTCAAAGAGTTACGGCAAAATGACATACGACTTAGGCTGCACCCCAAGTCACTGATTCTTCTGGCGGGCGGGTGGAAACAGTTTTTCGCCGAGCGTGTGGAAAAAACGGAGTTGTATGCGTTGTCACAGCAGACGCTGGGGCTTGGCGGCGACAGAATCCGGGAGTTTTTCGGCGCGGTGGAGCACCCCATTGCCTATTTTGACTGCACAAACCACCACTTTCATGTTCCGGTGTATTCACGGGTGTTGATCCGTGACCCCTTGACCTTGGAGCCGATGGCCTTTGACACGCCGGGGCTCTTGAACTTGATGACGCCCATGCTCACAAGCCACCCTTTTTCAAGCGTGATGACAGATGATTTGGCCATTCTGCACGCCGGAGAGAGCTGCGGATGTGGGATCAAGTCCCCTTGGTTTGAGGTGCTCGGGCGCGTTGGGCTTTCGGATGTGAAGACCTGCGCGGCAGGTGCGGCCGAACTCCTGGCGGATCTGTTGGGAGGGCAATGAGATGAATCTGGTAGATGGAAAGATCCTGCCGGCAGAAGAATGTGACGCTGTGCTCGATACGCTGGAAAGTCGCATACTCTCTACGCTGCAAAAAGGCTTCCTGTCGCCCGAAACGGTGATCGAAGCCTGTGATCATCTGGTGACCCATTTGGATGAGGCCTATTACCTCCGCGCCATGGAGGCGCTTGGCGTTCCTGCGGCCATGGGAAAAGGATATCTCAAGCAGGCGCGTGAAATGTTCTGCGCCGATGCGCTGCTTAAGCGGCTGCAGGTTGAACTGGGCGAAGACAGGGAAAACATCCGCCCGCTCGGAACACTGTTTCACATCGCCGCCGGGAACATGGACGGCCTGCCCGTGTTCAGCGTCTTGGAAGGCTTGCTCACAGGCAACATCAACATCTTAAAGCTGCCCCATGAGGAAGGCGGTCTCTCCGTGGGTTTGCTGATGCAGCTCATAAAGGCCGCGCCGCTTTTGGCGGAGTATATCTATGTGTTTGACTATTCCTCCAAGGACATTGTAAACATCGCGAAGCTGACGCGAGTCGCCGACGCGGTGATTGTCTGGGGTGGGGATGAGGCGGTATCTACGCTGCGAAAAACCGTGCGACCCAACACGCGGCTGATTGAGTGGGGACACAAGGTCAGCTTCGGATATGTCACCCTCGCAGGCATAACAGAAGAAAAATTGCGCGGGCTTGCGCAAAACATTGTGGAGACCGGCCAGCTTTTGTGCAGTTCCTGTCAGGGGATTTTTGTGGACACCGACAGCATGGAGGAAATCCACCGATTCTCCAAACTGTTTTTACCCATCCTCGAAACCGAGGCGGCCCAAATTCCCCGAAGCGCGGATATGGGGTATCAGGCGCAGATTACGCTGGAACTCTACACCGCCAGACTCGAAGCCCACAGGACCGGCAACGAAGTGTTTCAGGGCAAAGGTTGCGGGATCATCGCAAAGCAAAAAGGCAGCGCCGAAACCTCTCCCGCCATGGGTGTGCCCTGGGTTAAACCACTGCCCCGCGCGGAAATCTTGTCCACACTCCACGCGCATAAAAACCATTTGCAAACCGTGGGGCTGC
>CAYWWF010000088.1:1956-8558 GCA_964461745.1 uncultured Oscillospiraceae bacterium
GAAATCTTGTCCACACTCCACGCGCATAAAAACCATTTGCAAACCGTGGGGCTGCTCTGCGGAGAGGAGGAGAAGGCCGATCTTTTGGAAATCTTTTGGAAGACCGGTGTGGTGCGTTGTTGCCCTGGCGCGGAGATGTCTCGCGTGGTTGGACTTTTGCCCCACGACGGCGAATACCCTTTGCGGCGGTATACAAAAATTGTCGCGTGGTGAGAGCGTTTTTTCTGCGTTTGCTCGCTTGCGCAAAAAAGTGTGAGAGGAAGCCAATGACCTCCTCCCACGCTTTTTGTTTTTTCTTAGGCGTCCCAATTGTAGGGGTGTTGCCCTTACAATCTCGCGACCCCGCTGTCGCGCGCGGCCTGCGCCACGCGCTCAGCCACCCGTGCGCTCACACGCGGATCAAAGGCCGGGGGGATGATGTACTCAGGCTTCAGTTCCTCGTCGCTCACAAGCGACGCGATGGCCTCAGCAGCGGCCATTTTCATTTCATCGTTGATGTCGCTCGCGCGCACATCGAGCGCCCCTCGGAAAATGCCCGGGAACGCCAGGACATTGTTGATCTGGTTCGGGAAGTCTGAGCGCCCCGTTCCCACGACGAAAGCGCCGCCTTTTATGGCTTCCTCCGGCATGATTTCCGGCACGGGGTTTGACATCGGTAGCACGATGGGCTGCGGGTTCATCCGGGCAATGTCGTCGGCGGTCAAAAGCCCCGGGCTCGAGAGGCCGATGAACACGTCCGCACCCTGCAAGACGTCCTGGAGGCTCCCCTGCTCCCGGTTTGCATTCGTGATCTTAGCGATGGCGGCCTTTTCCGCGTCGAGACCCTCGCGGCCCTCGTACACCGCACCTTTGCGGTCACAGAGTACGATGTTCTTCAGACCCCAATGATGCAGCAGACGCGCAACGGCCACACCCGCGGCGCCCGCGCCGACGATCACGGCCTTTTGTTTCGCCGGGTCGCGGCCCGTCAGGCGCATCGCGTTTTTCATCGCGGCGACAACGACCACCGCCGTACCGTGCTGGTCGTCATGGAAAATCGGGATGTCGCAGCATTCTTTGAGCCGCCGCTCGAGCTCAAAACAACGCGGCGCAGAGATGTCCTCTAAGTTGATGCCGCCGAAAGAACCGGCCAGCAGTGAGATCGTGCGCACCATCTCATCGACGTCTTTGGTACGCAGGCAGAGCGGGAACGCGTCCACACCGCCAAACTCCTTGAAGAGCACACATTTGCCCTCCATGACCGGCATACCGGCTTCAGGGCCTATGTCGCCGAGGCCGAGCACCGCCGTGCCGTCGGTGATGACGGCCACGAGGTTCCAGCGGCGCGTATAGGTATAGGACAAGTCGACATTTTTTTGGATTTCCAGGCAGGGCTCCGCGACACCTGGCGTATACGCCAAGGACAGCGCTTCACGTGTGTCCACCGACGCGCGCGCAGTGACTTCGAGCTTGCCGCGCCACTCTTCATGCAGTCTCAGGGCCTCTTTTTTGATGTCCATGACCTTATCCCTCATTTGTGTTTTTATTGTATCGGATTTTGTCACTTGTGGTTTTTTATCTTTCCCCCGCCGGGGCCATTACACCTCGAACGGGAAACGGAAATCCAGTCCTTTGCGGTCCCGGATCTCAATCAGCTCTTTCTGTACGCTTTCATTGACCGGCACGCCGGTTTTCGCGCGCTCGAGAGATATGTAATACTCTTTTTCTCCGGCTGTGTAGATGCGGTCACGACCGGGCGCCTTTTTGGAGCTGCGCAACATGCGCAAAACGTCGCCCGTGTTTTTCTGAAACGCCTCCAAGCCCATAAATGCCTCACAGTCGATGGCCATAAAGAAGTGACCCAAGCGGATGGGCACGTCACGCCCGTCCTCTTTGCCCGACAATTGCTTTAAGAAACAGCCGGTCTGAAGCGCTGAGGACAAAATCTCCACAACGGTAGCGTAACCATAACCCTTGTAACCGGCAAAGTCTTCGCCCGCGCCGCCGAGCGGGGCCAGAGCCGCCGTGTTGTTGGCAAGTGCTTCAAGGATTTCCTCGGAGTCCGTCAGCGTACCGCCCTCCGTCATAACAAGACCCGCCGGGGCCTTTTCACCGCGTCGAGCCCAAACTTCCACGGTGCCGCGCTGCGTAATCGAGGTCGCGCAGTCGAGCATGAACGGAAACGGCTCGTCGGTGGGCATCCCGAAGGTCAGCGGGTTGGTGCCGAGCATGTTTTCGACGCCGAAAGTTGGCGCAATCGAGGGCCGGGCGTTGGTGCCCGTAATGCCGATGCAACCGGCCTCTACGGCCATCGAAGCGTAATAACCCGCAATGCCGTAATGGGTGGAGTGGCGCGCGGTGACCATCCCCAGTCCATAGGTCTTGGCCTTTTCAATGGCCATGGTCATGCAACGGTGCCCCACAACCTGGCCCATGCCGTCGTGGCCGTCCACCACAGCAGTCGTCGGGGTTTCCCGAACGATTTCAAACTCCGTCACGGGCTTTTGAATGCCCTTTTCCAAACGATCCAAATAGATGGGTTTTAAGCGGTTGACACCGTGGGACTCAATACCGCGCCGGTCGGACTCCAGGAGCACGTCCGTACAAATGGTGGCGTCTGCCTCCGGCAGACCATAGGCAACAAACGCTTGTTTGACAAAGCGCCCCAAAGTATCAAAATCTACATATGCGCTCGGCATCGTTCAACCTCCAACGTGTTTTGATAGTACACCTGCATCAAATATAGGAATATTTTTCTTTTGCCCCGCCTTGGGCGGGGCAAAAGAAAAACCCTTTGCAGTGTACCACAAAAAACACAAAGAAGGCAAGCTGAAACCTGCGCAATCTCTCGACAAAGTTATCGGTCTCCTGGCCTGAAAAAAACGCCGCATCCGGCTGTTCAAGCCTGAACAACCGAATGCGGCGCGGTGAAGACTCGTATTAGGCCCCGATTTCGTCGGCTTTGGGCAATGTCTCTGACTCAATCTGACACGGGGGAAAGTACCCCAACTTTTCCTTGGGAAACAAAAACTCCGGTACACCGTATTCCGCGGGGGTCACGGTACTCGGCTGGTAAAACACGACAAGCCCTTGCGGCGTCAGATAAAACTGTTCGCGATCGAAGTGTTTTTTCATATTCTGACGAAGATCTTCAAAATAGAACGCAACACCCGACTCCGTTCGGCGGCGGGCTTGCGCGACAATTTCATTTAAAATCATTTTTTCCACATGTTTCTCTTCCGGGAAAAACATAGAAAGCGTAACCGGTCCGCCGGATCGAACATCCCAAGTGTCCGCGCCGCGCAGGGCCACCTTTTTTACGCCGCCCATATCGACGCTGCGATCATAAAAGAGCGATACAAAGCCCTGGGCGTTGAACGATTCTGTATACTGCAAGTCCGCAAGATACGGCACAAAAGGCAGTTCTCCTTTTTGCGCGCGTTCTCGCTCTTTGCGGGCAGACTTACAAAGCGCGTTTTTGGTGAGGCCCCCAAAACGGCGTTGCAAGTACTGATAATGCCGTTGCAGCCGTCGCAGGGACGGCGTCGGGCGCGCACCCGCCACACGCGGTAGCGTCATCGACAGGTGTACCAAAGGCTCATTTTTATGCCGCAGAATTTCTTTTACCGTCTCCGGTACGAGGCGGATGGTATCCGAATGACTGGCTGTGGGGACAAAAGAAGCCGCTTTCACTCTTGAAGCGCGCATGATGGCTGAGACCTCCCAAAACACCGGTTTTCATGGCGGCAGACTCAAATGCACTACTTGGTTGCACAATCTTCGGGGCAGTAAATGAAGAGAAACAGCATACCACCAATATAACATGATACACGATTTTTCGCCAAAAATCAACTCAAGATTTGACTAATTTTTCTCTCGATTGGTATATTACGGAATATAAGCAACCTTTCTCAAGGAAAACCAAACCGTCATTGCCTCGCGTTTCCCGTACTTTTGCTTTGAAAAGCTCTTTCCCTTTTTTGATTTCCTGTGCTATAATGCTAAAGCAACATAGTCATTCCCATCACAATCAGGGCAGGTGAAACCAGTGTCGAGTAAACTCCGGAACCCCAGAATGGACAAGCTCTTTGAAACCATTTTGGCGCTCTCCTCTTTGGATGAGTGTTACGCGTTTTTTGAGGATCTCTGTACCGTTTCAGAACTGCACGATATGCAGCAGCGTTTTCATGTCGCGGAAATGCTCCACAACGGTACCGTCTTTACCGAAATCGTCTCGGAAACCGGCGCGTCAACGGCCACCATCAGCCGTGTCAACCGTTCGCTTCAGCATGGCCAGGACGGCTATAAGCGCATGCTTTCGCGTTTGAATCCATGAGCGTCGATCCTTTCAATCTGTGCGGGTTGGACGACGCTTCAGAAACTCTTTCCGCGCAGGCCTATTCGTGGCTTCCCTCTTATTATGATACGCTGATGGACCCAAACGTGTACGTTTCCTGGCTGAATATGGCCGAAAAACATTTTGGTACACTCCCCTTTTCGCCGCACTTGATTTTAGATTTGGGTTGCGGTACCGGAACACTATCCTGCTTGCTGTCCCAGCGCGGATATGACGTCGTAGGTGTCGACGTCTCCTGCGGTATGCTCCAGGTGGCCCAGGAGAAAGCCATCGCACTTCCGGACAACCGACCGCTGTTTCTCTGCCAGCGCATGGACGAACTCGATCTCTACGGTACGGTGGACGCCGCCGTGTCGTCTCTGGACAGTGTTAACTATCTCAGCGGCAAACGTCAGGTGTTGCGCGCGCTTTCGCGTGTGCATCTGTTTCTGCGTCCGGGCGGTCTGTTTTTATTTGACATTGTAACGCCAGCACACTTTCGGCACCTCCATGGGAGCAATTCGGTCACACGAACCGAAAACGTCTTTTGCGTCTGGCAAACGCATTCCGACCCGCCGCATCACCTCGCGCACCACAATGTCACGGGTTTTGTCCGCGAGGGATCCCTCTGGCGCCGCTTCGACGAACGCCATCGGCAGATTACCCGAACACCCGACGTCTGGATGGATTGGCTCAAAGAAGCCGGGTTTGTGCGTATTTCTGCGCATGGTGATACGCCCGGAACCCCGCCCGCACCGGATGCGCGCCGCGTCTATTTGACCGCGTATAAAGAATAGCTTACGGTTTCCCAGTCTACGATGGGAAACAGAAGCATCAAGGAGGGAATCGGCTTGCCCGACACACTCAAAGATTTGAAAGCTAACATCCCCGGGGGGCGCGTACGTACGCGTTTTGCCCCAAGTCCAACCGGGTATATGCACGTCGGCGGTCTGCGCACGGCGCTGTACGCCTACCTGTTTGCGAAGAAACAGGGCGGGGATTTCATTTTACGCATTGAGGATACCGACCAGGGCCGTTTGGTCGAGGGTGCCTTCGAAATCATTACGCGCACACTCAAAGAGTCCGGACTCCACTATGACGAGGGCCCAGACGTCGGTGGGCCCGTGGGGCCTTACATCCAAACCGAACGCCGAGACATTTACACGCGTTGCGCCGACTATCTGCTAGAGATTGGCGCGGCCTACCGTTGCTTCTGCGGCAAGGAGGACAAAGAGACGGTCGACACCCCCGCCGCGCGTGGTTACGATGGCCGCTGCGCGCGTCTGACGGAGGCTGAAATCCAGGCGCGGCTCTCGGAAGGCACGCCGTATGTCATCCGGCAGAAGACCCCGCGCGAGGGTTCCACAACCTTTCACGACCTGGTGTTTGGCGACATTACAATACCCAACGAAGAACTCGACGACGGCGTGCTGATCAAGTCCGACGGCCTGCCGACCTACAACTTTGCCAACGTCGTCGACGATCACCTGATGGGCATCACACACATCATCCGTGGCACCGAATACCTCAGCTCCACGCCGAAGTACAACTTGCTTTATGAGGCCTTTGGCTGGGAGATCCCGGCGTACGTTCACGTGTCTCCCGTCATGAAAAATGCCACGCAAAAACTCTCCAAACGCCATGGGGACCCGACTTACGACGACCTGTTGCAAATCGGTTACCTGCGGGAAGCCGTTCTCAACTATGTAGCGCTGGTTGGCTGGAGTCCGGGGGGCGAGCGCGAGTTTTTCACGCTGCCTGAACTGGTGGACGTGTTTGACATTAAAGGCCTCTCCAAGTCCCCGGCCATCTTTGACCGCGACAAGCTTGATGCCTTCAATGCGCACTATCTGCACACGATGGAACCCGAGGTATTCTACGAACAAGCGCTGCCTTACCTTAAGCAGAACATCAGCTTACCGGACGCCAACCTACCGTTTTTAGCCACACTGTTGCAGCCGCGCCTCGTCACCTGGGCCGACATCTCAGACCTTGTCGCGTTTGTCTCCGCCTGTCCCGACTACGACGTCACGCTCTTTGACCACAAGAAGAGCAAATGTGACAAGGCAGACGCACCCGCGACACTCACGGAGGCCATTGAGGCGCTGTCGTCCTGTCCGACTTGGACGCAGGAAGCGGTGCACGACGCGCTGATTGCGCTGGCCACTCGTTTGGAGAAAAAAACCGGCCAGATTATGTGGCCCGTTCGCGTGGCGCTCTCCGGTCAGCCCTCTTCACCGGGTGGTGCTGTGGAACTCTGTCTTGTCCTGGGGCGCGAGGAAAGCCT
>CAYWWF010000089.1:0-8471 GCA_964461745.1 uncultured Oscillospiraceae bacterium
CCAAACAACATAAAGATGTACTTGCCGGTATGGGCGTCGAGCCGCGGGGCCTTCGTCAACAACGAAAAAAAAACACCATCCAGCAACCACCCGCCCGGGGGGCCAAAACAAAAAAAAAAACACGACTCCGATATCTGCCCAGCCAATACGCCCGCCAGCGCGCCGAGTCCGGTCGGCGCGCCGGAGAGAAACGCAATGCCAATCACCTTGGCGCGTCGAACGTGGCCCATGCGAAGCGGTATCGCAATCGAAACCCCTTCAGGTACATTGTGCAGCATGATCACAAGCGCCAGCGCGAGCCCTAGACTCGCCTCCACACCGTACCCGGCCCCAATGGCCAGGCCCTCGGGGAAGTTGTGCAAGGCGATGCCGAGTGCTATGGCCAACCCCATCAGTTTGCCCGGCGGCGCGTGGGTGTTCCTTTTTCGGCGCTTCATGATCTGGTCGGAGCCGAACATCACAAGCACACCCAGCCCCACACCGACGACCGTGAGTCCATAGGAGGAAAACGACACGCTGTTCGGCAGCAAGTCAAAGCAGACAATCGAAAGCATCATGCCCGCGGCATATTCCATAAGAAAACTGGCAACGCGCGTGTTGTTTCGCGGCAACACACAGGACAAGATGCCGCCAATTCCTGTGCCCAGAAGTCCAGCGGTCAGTCCCACCAGCGTTGCTGTGGTCGCTTCGTTCAACCCATCACTCCCTGTCTAGTACACTATGCCCGTGTCTTCTTACCCCAAGTGTCCTTTAGGGCCACTGTGCGGTTGAACACCAAACGCTTGGGTTCACTGTCCGGGTCCACGCAGAAGTAGCCTTGACGCATAAACTGGAACGTGTCCCCCGCGCGGGCGTCTTTGAGCGTAGACTCAGCCTTGCAACCGGTGAGCACGGTCAACGACGTGGGGTTCAAGTTGTCGGTAATTTCGCCGCCCTCGGGTACATCCGAGGGGTTTTCCGTGAGAAACAGGCGGTCGTAAAGCCGTACTTCCACGTCCAGCGCGTCGTCGGAAGACACCCAATGCAGCGTACCCTTGACGCGGTGGTGGTCGGGCGCTTCGCCGCCCCGGCTTTCGGGGTCATAGGTGACATGCACGCAGGTCACGCGTCCGTCCTCGTCCTTGTCACAGCCCGTGCAAGTGACCAAATACGCGCCCTTGAGCCGCACTTCCGCGCTGGGGAAGAGGCGGTGGTAGTTTTTCGGCGCGACTTCCAGGAAATCATCCTCTTCCACAAAGAGCTCACGTGAAAAATGTACGAGTCGCGCGCCAAGCTCCGGCTTTTCGGGGTTGATTTCCACCTCTATCTCTTCGGTTTTGTCTTCGGGATAGTTGTCGATCACAAGCTTCAGCGGATGCAAAACCGTCATCACACGCGGTGCGTTGCGATTGAGGTCGTCACGCACACAGGACTCAAGCAGCGCGTAGTCGATGACACTGGCGGCCTTCGATACGCCGATGCGCTCGCAGAAATCCCGCAAAGCCGCCGCGGGATAGCCGCGCCGCCGCATACCGCATAGCGTGGCCATCCGCGGGTCGTCCCAACCGGAGACGGCCCCACGATCCACAAGCTGCAAACACTTGCGTTTGCTTGTGAGTGTATAGCTTACGTTCATCCGCGCAAACTCAATTTGCCGGGGCGAATTTTCCGTCTCACAGGCGTCCAAAAACCAGTTGTAGAGCGGCCTGTGGTTTTCAAACTCTAACGTACACAGCGAGTGCGTCACCCGCTCCGCCGCGTCGGAGAGCGGATGCGCAAAGTCATACATCGGATAGACGCACCACTTGTCGCCGGTGTGGTGGTGGGAGGCATGCATGATGCGGTAAATCACCGGGTCCCGCAGATTTAGGTTCGGGGAAGTCATATCAATTTTCGCGCGCAATACCATAGCCCCGTTCGGGAATTCCCCGGCGGTCATGCGACGGAATAAATCTAGGTTTTCCTCGCGGGGTCGGTTGCGGTATGGACTCTCACGCCCGGGTTCGGTCAGCGTGCCCCGGGTCGCGCGCATTTCCTCCGGGGACAGCTCGCAAACAAAGGCAAGCCCTTTTTCAATCAGACGCACCGCACAGGCATGAATATAGTCAAAATAATCCGACGCGTAGAGCACCTCGTCCCACTCGTAACCGAGCCAGCGGATGTCCTCCATGATCGCATCGACATATTCTTCGTCTTCCTTGGTCGGGTTTGTGTCGTCAAAGCGCAGCTTGCAGCGGCCACCGTACTTCTCGGCCATACCAAAGTCGATGGAAATGGCCTTGGCGTGCCCGATGTGTAGGTATCCGTTGGGTTCCGGGGGAAAGCGCGTCTGTACGCGGTCGTATACGCCCTCGGCCAGGTCGCGGTTGATGGCCTCCTGAATGAAATGCACGGATTCGCGTTTGTTCTCATCCATGCTGACTCCTCCTTCCATATCTATGCAGGGGGTTGACTGAGTATTATGCCAGTCGGCAAAAATGCTTCCCAAAGTTTTCCGGCACAGCCGGAACAATAAAGTTCAATCGTTGTGTAGGCGGATTCATTCCGCCGCAACAACATCCATGTTCCCCTCCCTCTAAAAACCGCAGTTTTTAGAGGGATTTTTTATGTGTCTTTCAGCCAATGCAGCTTCTTGTGCCGCCGCACGGAGGATACGAGCCCCATAGAAATAAACATCGTGATGATCGAAGAGCCACCATAGCTGATGAACGGCAGTGTCAGCCCGATGACGGGTGTGAGGGCCAGACACATGCCGACATTCACAATCGTCTGGAACAGGATGATACAGGCCACGCCCACGCAAACCAGGGACGACTGCGGCGATTTGGCCCTGGTTGAGATATACAGGCATCGGATGATGATACCAGCCAGGAGAAGCAGGATCAGCAGACAACCGACAAGCCCCCACTCTTCCCCAGCCACCGCAAAGATAAAGTCCGTCTGCTGATCCGGGAGCCGTCCGATTTGGGTTTGACTGCCCTGGTAAAGCCCCTGGCCAAACAGCCGACCGCCGCCGATGGAAATGCGGCTCAAAATCGCCTGCCAGCCATATTTCTGCGGATCTAAGTCGGGCCTGAAACCCACAAGCAATCGGTATCGCTGGTAGTCGTCCATGAAGTGCCAGATGGACGGCGCCGCCACAGCCAACAGCGCGCCGGCCAGCGCAAACCACCGAAGCTTCACCCCGGCGGCCACGCACATCCCCAAGAACACCAGCGCGTAGACGACCATCATGCCGCCGTCCTTCGAGGCCACGAAGATGATGCCGAGCATGGCCAGCAGATGCGCGAGAAGCCCGGCCATGGAAAAGGGATGATTCAGTCGGTCGTGCTCAATGGCTCGGCCCATTTGCCGCGCCAAAACCAAAATGAAGCCCGTTTTGGCGACCTCGGCAGGCTGAACGTTGATCGGCAAGAACGACAGCGCGATCCAACTGCTGTTGCCGCGGGTGTTTTCAGCCAATACAATTAAACTCGCGATGAAAAAGAAATCGAAGGCGAGAATCCACACCCAGCCCTTCGTCAGCTTTTCCACTTCAAAGCAGGAAAACAGGAAAAACAGCAGT
Source organism: uncultured Oscillospiraceae bacterium (assembly GCA_964461745.1). Classification (GTDB taxonomy): domain Bacteria; phylum Bacillota; class Clostridia; order Oscillospirales; family UBA929; genus JAVBPF01. The sequence continues at coordinate 3,545 of CAYWWF010000089.1, forward strand.
ACACCGATGACAATCGCGCCAATCTGTACGCCGACGTAGCGCGAAGAGCCCCCTTTGAGCGTGCGCGCGGCGCTGGAGATCAAAAGCACACCCAACCCGGAGGCAAGCAGACACAAGGACAGCAGAAAAAAATCCACTGTCCGAAAAAACCGTTTTGCCTCCAGCCATAGTTCTCTCATCTTGACATGCTCCATCGATTTCGATTCGAGTCCTCTAAAAACTGAGGTTTTTAGAGGCGAGACGCCTATTGTACAGATCCGCCCGCAAAGGCGGTATTGTCTTTGGGAGATATTATGATATAATGGCTTTGTTAAAAACCCAATAGAAAAACGCTAAAATCAGATATTTTTGTCCCAAGGGGTGAAGACCGCGTGCCGCATTTGCTCCAAAGCGCCTCAGACACCGAAGCCTGGGGTTACCGTCTCGGCGAAAGCTTGCGCCAACCCGTGATTTTTGCCTTCACCGGTGACCTCGGTGTGGGAAAAACGGTGCTCACACAGGGCCTGGCCCGCGGCCTCGGCGTACGCGAGCGCGTACTGAGCCCGACCTTTTCCCTGGTGCGGGAGTATAAGGCTCGTCTCCCGTTGTACCACTTCGACCTCTACCGGCTCTCGGGCTTTGATGAACTCGTGGAGCTGGGCTGGGATGAATACGTGGAAAACGGTGTCATCGTGTTAGAGTGGAGCGAGCGGGTGCGTGAGGATCTGCCGCCAGACACCATCACACTGGATTTGCAGCGCCACCCCTCAAAACCCGACGCGCGGCTGCTTGCCTGTTTGCATCCAAACATAGACGAAAAAACGGGGGCTTTTCTTCCATGACAATACTCGCGCTGGAATCCTCGGCGCGCGCGGCCTCCGTGGCCGTTTGCCGCGACGAATTTTTGCTGGCTCAGAGCTTCCAAAACCGAGGTCTTACGCATTCCGAGACGCTGCTGCCCATGGTGTCCTCGACACTCCATGACGCCGGGATGGAACTTGCGGAGGTGGAGCTCATCGCGGTGACCCACGGCCCTGGCTCCTTTACGGGCCTGCGCATTGGTGTCGCCAGCGCGGCGGGCCTATCCTGGGCTGACAAACTGCCCTGTGTCGGTGTGTCCTCTTTGAAGGCCTGCGCAGAGGGTGTCGCGTTTCGGGGTGGCCTCATTTGCGCGGTCATGGACGCCCGCAGGAGCGAAGTCTACAACGCGTTGTTTTTGGCGGAAGATGGACGCCTTACCCGTCTGACCGAAGATCGTGCGCTGGCCATAGAAGCCCTCGAGGAAGAACTCCTGGGTATCACATCCCGCGATGGCGCGGACGCAGCACGTCCGCCGCTTTTGGTGGGCGACGGTGCGCCCTTGTGCTTTGAAACGATGCGACGCGTGAACGCGGAACTTGCCCCGCCGCACTTGCGCTATCCCCAAGCCGCGAGTGTCGCGGCCCTGGCACTCATGTCCGCTAGAGCCGGTCAAACCATGGAAGCCCGCGACTTGCAACCAAAATATTTGCGCGTCTCCCAAGCCGAACGGGAGCGCTTGAGTTCTTCTAAAAACTGCGGTTTTTAGAAGAATGAGATCAATGATGTTGTTGCGGCGAAATGAATCCGCCTTCACAACAATTGATTTCCGTGGGATTTATGGAGACACCCTATGAAGGAACAAAAAGCCTGTTGGAAAGCCAAAAACGCTGCAACTTTCCTCCTTAAAATTCCATTGTTTTTTCGGGAATTCATTTCCCAAAAAAACTTCCGCTGACCAATTTTGTTGAAAAATCACAGTTTTTCAACAAAGCCAAACCAGGAAAGGACGATCGTATGAGCCGTTTGCATGTACTGACCCACCCACTGTTGCAACACAAGCTCTCCATCCTGCGCGACAAAACCACGAACGTCAAGGTCTTTCGCGAAGTCGTTGGAGAAATGGCCATGCTGATGTGCTATGAGGCCACACGGGATCTGCCGCTTATGGAAGTGGATGTGAAAACGCCGCTGGGCACCTCGAAAGCCCAGGTCATCGCGGGCAAAAAACTCGCGGTTGTGCCCATTTTGCGCGCGGGCCTCGGTATGCTCGATGGGATTTTGTCGCTGATGCCCGGCGCGCGCGTCGGCCACATCGGCCTTTACCGCAATCCGGAGACCTTACAGCCGGTGGAGTATTACTGCAAAATGCCCATCGACATCGAAGACCGCGACGTCCTCCTTTTGGAGCCAATGCTTGCGACCGGAGGCTCGGCCTCGGCCGCCGTGCAGTTTGTCAAGAACTATCAGTGCAAGTCCGTGCGTCTGCTGAGCTTACTGGCCTCAAAGCAAGGGGCTTCCAAGCTCGAGTCGGACCATCCGGACATCGACATCTATGTCTGCGGCGTAGACCCTGAATTGAGCGCCCAGGGCTTTGTCGTCCCGGGACTCGGCGACGTCGGCAGCCGCATGTTCGGCACGGAGTAACCGTTGTTCGCGCCCATATGGCCCGTCCCGTCCGCCTAGCGGCGGCGACGGCGGCGGCTGCCGCGGTAGTTCCGGCTGGCGCGCGCACGGCGTCGCCGCGCGTTGTGGAGTATGGTAAACACAATATACCCGCCCATGAGAACACCAATGCCGATCAGCGTATATCGGAACCAAGGCTGACTCACAAAGTTCTTCACTTCGTTGGCCACGTTGGCCGTCTCGTCGAGCGGCACGTCAAACGACGCCACAAGCGGCACGGTACCGAAGTCCCTCTCGTCAAGATAGAGGTTGATTTCCCCCATCTTCTGCCCTTTGACAATCGGCGCCGTGATGTTCTCCTCGTCCGCTATATAAACCTGACGCTGAATGTCCTCGAGGTTCAAGTCTTTGGGGATCAGCGCGCGAATCTCCGTCTCGGGATGCAGCAAAACGGCCTCTTTGTCTTTGCCCATCAAAACCTTGACTTCGCGGATCTGCTCCTTGGTCTCGAGGATGACGCGGCTTTCAAAGTTTTCAAACCCCCATTCGAAGAGGGTTTTCGTATCCGAGAAACTGTGAATCGTTCCGTCCTCATCGACCGGCGCGCCCATGACGACGCTGACAAAGCTGAGGGCCCCCTGTTGGGCGGTGGAAACCAGGCAATGGCCCGCGGGTGTCGTAAAGCCGGTCTTTACACCCCGCGCGGGGTAGTAGATGTATTTGGCCTCGCGGTGGTTGGAAATCAAGTAGTTTGTGGAATAGAGCACGCGCTCTTTGTCCGTCTTGTTTGTTGGCGGGATCGACTTAGCCGCCGTGTTGCAGATTTCCACGAACTCCGGAAGCTCCAGCGCGGCCTTGGTAAACAGGTACATATCATAGGCCGTGGTGTAATGGTTGTCGTCGTGGAGACCGTGGGTGTTCGTAAAGTGGGTGTTTTCGCAGCCGAGCGCCTGTGCCTTTTGGTTCATCATCTCGACAAATGCTTCGACGCTGCCCGCGATGTGCTCGGCCACGATGTTACAGGCCTCGTTGGCCGACGCGACCATGATGCAGTACAGGAGGTCGCGCAGCGTCATGGTCTCCCCTTCGAGGATGTTTTGTGTGCTCCCCTGGGGATCCATATTGGAAACGGCCAAGGCCGACGCGGTGACTTCATCGTCCAGGTTTCCGTTTTCAAGCACAATCAAGGTTGTGATAATTTTCGTCAGGCTCGCCGGGAAGGCTTTCTCGTGGATGTTTTTTTCAAAGAGAATCAACCCCGTCTCCTGATCCACAAGCAGCGCCCGCTCCGCCGGAATCGAGTCCGGATAGGTAAGCGCCTGCGCGGGTGAGACCCAAAGCGAGGTAAGCAGACAAAGCAAAAGCGCCAGCGCGCCCACGCGACGAAGGAACGTGCCCAAGCCTGGGCCTGTCCCACACGTTCGGGACTCCTGTGCCACTTGCCGTTCTATCCGGCCGCTTACCGTCATCGTCCTGCCTCCGTTGCGCGCCGTTTCATGTCTCTGATTCGCGTGTTTTGCGTGTATGTACATGCTCTTCTCCCATGGTTTGTATCCGGTTTGCTGACCGCAAAAACCGAAGGTTTTCTCTTTCGCTTTTTTCAAGGATTGCCAATTGACCCTCCAAGTGATACATTATACCAAGAGCCGCGCTTTTCTGCAACACACCAAACAGTTTTTTGTCTCTCATTTTTATGGGGTGTTGCTCCGGGACTCGCATTGAAATTTGCTACGCGAAAACCATTTCATACGCAATCACACCACACATCTTTTGTTGCATTGCTCCGGAAGTTAACACAGGAATACTCTTTTTCTTTCCCTCGCCGGAGGCGGGGAGGGAAGTGGAATTCTTCCTATGTTTCCATGCAGGGGTAATACGTTTTATAGGTGGTGCAGGCTTGTGCGTGTGCGCTTTGAGCGGATTTTATTTCTGCTCTTTCTTCTGTTTGTTGTGTTCAGTCTGGGCTATGTGATCGGAAATCTCGGTCAAACGGACACCTTTTCGATCCGCCCCGACCGCATCGGGTTGGACGATGATGCGTATACGGCAGTTCCATCCCCTGGGGCGGAATCCCCATCCCCCGACACATTACCCGGTACAGCCCCAAACACGTCCCCGGATGTCATACCTGCCTGGGTGCCCATCCGGGAGGACACCCGTCTGAACATCAACACCGCGACCGCGGAAGAGCTCATGGATCTGCCGGGCATCGGCCCGGTTACGGCGGAACGCATTGTCACCCATCGTGCGGAAAACGGTCCGTTTGCCTCGATTTCGGAGATCACGAACGTCTATGGTATCGGACCGGCCACACTGGAGAAAATTCGCGCCTACATCCAAGTGGACAGTGAATGAACCTAAACCGGAGATTTGTTTGTTTCCCAAGCGGAGTAAATTCGGAGGTGCCTGCATTGAGGATTTTGGTTGTCGACGACGAAAAGCTATTGGTCAAAGGGATCAAATTCAACCTGGAGCACGAAGGCTACGAAGTGACCCCGTGTTACGACGGGGAGGACGCGGTGCG
>CAYWWF010000090.1:0-1979 GCA_964461745.1 uncultured Oscillospiraceae bacterium
GGCAGGCGGAACAAAAGACAAGTTTTATATCGTTGTTTTTATCAGTGTTTAGTATTATGCTTTGCGGCGGCGGTTGTGGCGTTGGCGGCGCCGCTGTTTTTCGCGGCGGCGGCGTTTGGTGCGCTTGGTCAGCATTTCGGTTGTGGTTTTTTTCATCTTAGCGGAGGTCTTTTGAAACGATGTTGTGGTTTTCTCTTTGATCAAAGCGGTTTTCTCTTTGATGTTGTCCAAAACCGCGCGGCCTTTGAATGAAAAATGCTTTTCTTCTCCGCGCGCGATGCGACGAATGTTGTCGCGGTGCATGAAAATGACAATCGCCGAAATGAGGGCGGACAGACCGACAAACGCCATGGTCTCCTGGCCTTTACCCTGATGAATGAAATACATACAGATCGGGATGGTGAGTGAGCCCACCATAGAGGCCAGGGAGACCCAACGGGAGATGATAAAACAGAGCACAAATATCGAAAAAACAATCAAAAACACGCGCCAATCCACCATCGCGAGTGTGGCGCCCAGGGTCATGACGCCTTTTCCGCCTCGGAAACGGAAAAACACCGGAAAGATGTGGCCTATGATCACAAGCAGGCCCGCAATGAGCCGAGCCAGATTGAGTTCAGGGCGCGCGGCAAACAAGATTGAGGCCGTGAGCACCGCAAAAACAGCTTTGAGTATATCGATCACAATGACAAGTACGGCCCACTTTTTCCCCATGACGCGGTAGGCGTTTGTACTGCCCGCGTTGCCGCTGCCGTAGTTTCGGATGTCCACATGATGAAACACGGTAGAGACGATGATCGAACCGTTTACACTGCCGAGTAGGTAAGAAAAGAGCGCGAGCCCGAAAAGCAGAGCGTAGTCCATCGTAAAACCCCTCTCCCCAGGTGAATGGAAAATGTAAAAGTGGAAATCTTCTAACGGTCTCGATCGGAGCGCCCCGGCGGCGATTCGCCACTGCTTTCACGCGCCGTCATGTGAATCGGGCAGCCATAGAGTTCAAATGTGGCGCGCAGTTGGTTTTCCAAGTAACGCTCATAGGAAAAGTGAAACAAACGGGTATCGTTGACAAAGATCACGAAATGCGGCGGCTGAACTCCGGTCTGTGTCATGTAATAGATTTTGAGACGGCGGCCCTTGTCCGTCGGCGGTTGCACTCGCGCCTGCGCGTCGGCCAGGACTTGGTTGAGCTGGCCGGTTGGAATGCGCCGCAGACTCTGCTCGTAAACGTCACGGATGAGCTCAAACAGGCGCGTGACGCGGCTGCCGGTCATCGCGGAGATAAACTCAATCGGCGCGTACGGCATAAATGAAAGATCCTCACGGATTTTCTCCCGCGCGACGCGCATGGTATTCGTGTCCTTCTCGACCAGATCCCATTTGTTGACGACCACAATGATCGCGCGTCCAGCCTCATGGGCAAGCCCCGCGACTTTTGTATCCTGTTCGGTCACGCCTTCCGTCGCGTCGATGAGCAGCAGACAGACCTGCGCGCGGTCGATGGCCATTTGGGCGCGCAAGACGCTGTAGTGCTCAATGGTATCATGCACACGTGCCTTTCGACGTAAACCCGCGGTATCGATGAAAACATAGTTTCCGGTTTCGTTTTGAAAGTGGGTGTCAATCGCGTCGCGCGTGGTACCCGCCACTTCGCTGACAATCACGCGCTGCTGGCCCAAGATGCAGTTGATCAAAGAGGATTTGCCGACGTTGGGCTTGCCAATGACGGCCACGGAGATGAGACCTTCCTCGGTTTCTTCCTCAGAATCCGGCGGCAAGAGCTCTGTTACGGCGTCCAAAAGGTCGCCGCTGCCCAGACCGTGCAACGCGGAGACTGGATACGGGTCGCCGAGACCGAGGTTATAGAACTCATAAAGGCCTGGGTCCGGTGTGCCCGTTCTGTCGGCCTTGTTGACGGCTAAAATCACCGGTTTTTTACTTTGCAGCAGCCGGGAGGCCAGAGCGGCATCCGCGGCGGTCAC
>CAYWWF010000090.1:2079-8464 GCA_964461745.1 uncultured Oscillospiraceae bacterium
ACAATGGGTTTTGGCATGAAGCGTTTCCTCCGTAAAAGAGACGGGACGCCCCGCCAGAAAAACGGCACAAGCCGCATGTAAAGCAGGGGGGTTCTCTTATATGGTATCATCCCTCGGCGGTTCCGCCAAAGGTGGGAGCCGATGGGGACAATCCTCTGTATACTAGCCCTCTAGGGCTAGTATACCACAAACTGCGGTAAGAAAATCCATTCCTGTAATTTCAACGGATGTCACAGATGTATGCAGAGCACGTTCTACCTCAGACAGCGTCACATCGTCCAAGAACACTGTGCCTTCAAATGAAAGCATGGAGCGGGGGAGTAAGACAGGCCGCCCATCCACAACGGGCTTTAATGCCTCTATGAGGTCGCGACCACCTGTCAGCCCAGCCACGGTGACGGTTTCACCAAACAAGCGGTTGGGTATGGCGATGACCTCGCCATGGACGGCGGGATAGGACGCTTCGACGAGCGCTAGCATACGTTGCATAAACGGGGCCGCAGCGGTGCCGGTGGCCACAACAAAGCGGCGCGGTGCGGCATCCAATCGAGGCCGGATAGGGGGGGCGTCTTGAAGTGCCGCGCGCAATTGGCTTTCAAACAGCATCATCATCCCCACACCGTTTTCCCACTGAGGGTAGTCGTCGTATTGCTCTTCAGGCGGCAAGGGCTTGCCGCAGAGAAGATATAGCTCGTCGGCCGCGTAACAGACGCGGCAACCAAAGCGCTGGTCGCAAGCGTCACCGATGCGCGCCACGAGGGCCAAGGTCTCGGCCGCTTGCGCGGGTGTCAGTGGGGAGAGGGGGGTGAGACCGCCGCGGTGCGCGGTGAGGCCCACAGGCACGACGGAGACGCTTTGCACGGCGGGGTAGAGTGCTGTTAAGTCAAGCAGCGTCTTCTCTAAGGCAGGGCCGTCGTTGAAACCGGGGCAAAGCACAATCTGTGTGTGCATCTCAATCCCGGCGTCACGGAAACGGCGGAGCGCCTCCAGGATATTGCCGGCGTTTTTGTTGCGCATCATGCGCACGCGCAAATCCGGGTCGGTCGTATGAACGGAAATGCGAAGGGGACTGATGTGCTGGCGCTCAATGCGCCGGAAGTCCGCTTCACTCAGATTGGTCAGCGTAATGTATTGCCCGCGCAGCAGACTCAGACGCGCGTCGTCGTCTTTGACGTAGAGAGCGGGGCGCAAGCCCTTGGGCAATTGATCAATGAAGCAAAACACACAGCCGTTGCGGCAGGTTTTTTGCTCATCCATGAGGGGCTCTTCAAATGTGAGGCCCAGATCCTCGCCGGGCTCCTTGTGGACTCGAAGCTCTCGTTTGACACCGGTCTCATCAACCAGTGTCAGCGTGATGTCTTCGTCGTAAGCGGCAAACTGATAGTCCAGCACATCCCCGATGGCGCCGCCGTCGATGGAAAGCAAGCTTTCGCCGGGACGGATCCCAGCCAAAGCGGCGGGGGAGTCGGGGCGCACGGCGGTGATGGTTGTGAGCATAACAGCCGATCCTCATTTGAGTTTTTAGAATGCAACAAAAGGGCGGAGCCAATTCTCCCCGCCCCGGTGATTGCCCGGTTGCCTCTTATCGATGGTATTACTTCGGAAATATAAAGGAAAATCACATCTTTTCACCCCGCTCCCGGCAGGGGAAAAGATTCATTCCTATATTCCATTGCGGGAGTAATACAAGTGGAACCGCGCATGAGAAAACGAGAAGAAATAAAGCTGTCGGCTTATTTCTTTTCGTCCGCCACTTTAAAAATCTGACGACCGTTGTAGGTGCCGCAGGCACGGCAAACACGATGCGGGAGCTTGAGTTCGCCGCACTTGCCACACTTGACGAGCATCGGGGTCTCCAGTTTCCAGTGGGAACTGCGCCGCAAATGTTTTCTCTGTTTCGATGTTTTCTTTTTTGGGACGGCCATGATAATAACCACCTTTAGGGCGCGCCATAAGAAAGGCATAGCCCGAGTTTGTCAAAAAGGGTGTTCCAAAATGAAAACGCTTGGTCGGAGCAACAGGCAGGAGGCCAAAAGAAACATCCGCCAAACGGAATTCGCGAGGTAAATTGCGTTACGGTTTTCCTTGATAACCCCGCAACGCTTCCCAACGGGGGTCAATGGCTTTGACACAAGTGCAATTCTCTTCCGAGAGCCGCGCACCGCAGCCGGGACAGAGACCCGGGCAGTCATCACTGCACAGGTGTTGCATCTCTAAGTCAAGGATCCAAAACGGCACGAGCGCGTCTTCTAAATCGATCTGCTCGCCGGTAAAGGCAATCATATCGTCGGGGATCTCGCCGCTTGGATTTTCAATCAGAAGCTGGGACACGGAGAGGGTTTTCTCATGGGTGAAGGGGCGGTTGCAACGGTCACAGTGCAGGTGGAGGTTGGAAGAAATCTCAGCCGTAAGCGTCAGCATACCGGCTTTGTTCTGAACCTCGCCGACGAAACGTACAGGCTCGGCAAAGGGTTTGCCAAACGGGAAAGACAGATTTGACAAGTCTACGGCAAAGTCAAAACCCTGTCGCGCGCCGGGAACGCCGACGACTTGACGCAGAGAGAGAACCATAACACCACCCAAATCTGCTTTTCATTATCGCACTGCGACACAACAAAAACAGCAAATAACATTATAACCGGACAGTTGCCGTCTTGTCAATTCTTGAATCAAGATTTGCAGATGTTTTTTCAAGGTTTCATAGCTCGCCCTGGTATAAGGATAAGGCACCCTGGAGACAGGTTGGTGCTGCCTCCAGGGTGAAAGGTTCATATCAAAAGAAACCCGGTCAAATATACTGCGGATTAGTTACGCCTTGCCGTTGCAGCCGAGGACGTTCACGAGCTTGTTGCGTACGATCTCTTTGATCAGCACTCGGGCCGGGGTCAGGTACTGGCGCGGGTCAAAGTGGTCGGGATGGGTTGCAAAGTGCTCACGGACAGCCGCGGTCATGCCAAGACGAAGGTCGGAGTCGATGTTGATTTTGCAGACGGCCATCGAGGCGGCCTTTCTGAGCATGTCTTCGGGGATGCCGATGGCGTCAGGCATCGCGCCGCCGTACTTGTTGATGGTTTCGACACAGGATTGCACGACGGAAGAGGCACCGTGCAGGACAATCGGGAAGCCCGGCAGACGGCGCGCGACATCTTCGAGGATGTCAAAGCGCAGTTCAGGGTTCTGGCCCTTTTTGAACTTGTAAGCGCCGTGGCTCGTGCCGATGGCGATGGCCAAGCTGTCCACGCCGGTGCGGGTCACGAACTCTTCAACCTGGGCGGGATTCGTGTAAGAGGCATCTTCAGCGGACACGTTGACCGCGTCTTCGATACCGGCCAGACGACCGAGTTCGCCTTCGACGACGACGCCGTGGGCGTGGGCGTACTCAACGACTTTCTTCGTGACCTCGACGTTGCCCTCGAAATCGTGGTGGGAGCCGTCGATCATAACGGAGGTGAAACCGCCATCGATACAGCTTTTGCAAATCTCAAAGCTGTCGCCATGGTCCAGATGCACGGCGATGGGAAGGCCCGTGTCTTCCAGAGCGGCTTCGATGAGTTTCATCAGATAGACGTGCTTGGCGTACTTACGGGCACCGGCGGACACCTGAAGAATCAGCGGGGCTTGTTCTTCCTTGGCCGCTTCCGTGATGGCCTGGACGATCTCCATATTGTTGACGTTGAAAGCGCCGATGGCATACCCTCCGTCGTACGCTTTCTTGAACATTTCCTTTGACGTCACGAGTGGCATTGGATCAACTCCTTTGTTTTTGTCCTGACAATTATATCAGCCGTATTGCGCAAATGCAACAAAAAGCATCGGGGAATTCCATAAACCTTATTTTGTGCGCATTTTGTGTTGGCCACTCTAAACATTTGTGGTAGCCTCTTTCCAACTCATTCTTGACAAAAAACGTCGACGGCCTTATAATCGAAACTACAATCCTATCAAACCGATGAAGCAGAGAAGTAACGGAATTGTCTTCCTCATAGAGAGCCGCAAGCGGGTGGAATTGTGGCAGGAAGCTTCCTGTGAATGGACTGTGGAGGGCGGCCAATCACCGACGGGGAACCCGCCCGTTATCCCGGGGATGTGTTGTTAGACACAGGGTGACAATCAAACGATGCTTTGATTTTTGCCCAATGAGTGGGCGCTTTCGCGTCAATGTGGGTGGTACCGCAGGAGTTTTGCTCTTGTCCCATGGTGGGGCAAGGGTTTTTTTGTATATTTTTTGCCCCAATGATACTGCCGAACACCGAAAGGAGATTACCATGATGGCGAAGATTCCGTACAAACTGTATTTACCCGAGGAGAAGATACCTCAGACTTGGTATAACATGCTCTCCGATATGAAGGAAAAACCCGCGCCGATGCTGAGCCCTCAGACCCATGAAGCCTTGAAGGCCGAGGATCTCTTCCCGATCTTCGCCGAAGAGGTGGCGCGGCAGGAAGTGGACACCGAGACCCGCTATTTTGATATTCCCGGCCCCGTGATGGACTATTATCGCATTTTCCGGCCAGCGCCTCTTGTGCGCGCTTACCATTTGGAAAAGGCGTTGCAGACACCCGCCCACATCTATTTCAAATTCGAGGGCAACAATACTTCCGGCAGCCATAAGCTCAACACCGCCGTGGCCCAGGCCTACTATGTTAAGCAGCAAGGCCTCAAAGGTGTCACAACCGAAACCGGTGCCGGTCAGTGGGGCAGTGCCCTGTCTATGGCCTGCGCGCACTTTGAACTCGACTGTAAAGTCTTTATGGTCGCCGGTTCCTGCGCGCAAAAGCCGTATCGCAAAGTGCTTATGGAGACTTTTGGCGCGTCCGTTGTGCCGAGCCCGTCCGAGACCACACAAGTAGGTCGGAAGATCTTGGCGGAATTCCCCGGCACAACCGGAAGCCTTGGTTGCGCCATTTCCGAGGCCGTTGAGGTCGCCGTGACCAGCGAAGGGTATCGCTATGTCTTGGGTTCCGTGCTCAACCATGTCATACTCCACCAGTCCATCATCGGGATGGAAGCCAAAATGGCCATGGAGATGCTTGATGAATACCCCGACATCGTCATTGGCTGTGCCGGTGGCGGCTCGAACTTGGGCGGCCTGATCTCCGCCTTTATGGAAGACCGTTTGACCGGCAAGGCTTCTCCGCGCTTTATTGCTGTGGAGCCGGCCTCCTGCCCGTCGCTGACGCGTGGTCGTTACGCCTACGACTTTGGCGACACCGGGCAAATGACCCCGCTGATGCCTATGTACACCTTGGGTTCCGGCTTTATGCCCGCGCCGAACCACGCCGGTGGCCTGCGTTATCACGGCATGGGCCCGATCCTGTCGAAACTCTACCACGACGGCTACATCGACGAGGCGCGCGCCGTTGAGCAGACCCGTGTCTTTGAGGCCGCGACTTTGTTTGCGCGTGAGGAATCCATTTTGCCCGCACCCGAATCGTCCCATGCCATCCGTGTGGCCATCGACGAGGCCATCCGCTGCCGCGAGGCCGGAGAAAAGAAGACCATCCTGTTTGGGCTTACCGGCACAGGCTATTTTGATATGACGGCCTATGGGTCTTTTGTACAAAAGACCTTGTCTGATTATATTCCTACCGATGAAGAGTTAGAAAAAGGTTTTGCGTCCTTGCCAAACCTACCCATTTCATGATAGGATGTCCTCAAACGCATTCCAGGTAAAAGCATAGCGAAAGTACGCCGGATTTTTGCTGTCCGACAACGAAACGGCACGTCGCAATGCTTTGTGCCTTTCGAGTGGATACTTGGCAGCCGGGCGGCAAAAAGACAAGTGGCGTCGGTATGTTTTTGCCGGGGACGCGTTTATGCGAAAGGAGTGACCCCTATCATGAAACGTGCGAAAAAACCCCTTGCTTTCCTACTGGCTTTCACCCTGATGGTCGGTCTGTTCTGCATTCCGGCCGGCGCCGCGTCCTTCACCGCGCAGGCGGACGCGCTCAAAGACATGGGCCTGTTCCAAGGCACCGCTACGGGCTATCAGCTCGACAGCGCGCCCAACAGAGCGCAGGCCGCCGTTATGCTCATCCGCCTTCTGGGTCTCGAAGCGGAAGTGCTGGAAGGTACATACGAGCATCCCTTTACTGATGTGCCGAACTGGGCGGATAAGCAAGTCGGTTACATGTATGAAAAAGGCATGACCAAAGGCATCTCCGCGACGAAGTTCTCGTCTACTGCCCCTTGCGACGCCAACATGTACGCAACTTTCGTGTTGCGTGCCCTGAAGTACAGCGACACCGGTGACGACCCTGACTTCTTGTACGCTTCGGCTCTGAATGCCGCAGTGGCCTTCGGTGTGTTTGACGCGGGTCTTGGCGGGGCTCTCAAAGCGGCCAAACCCTTCCTGCGTGACCACATGGTTGTCATGTCCTTCTA
>CAYWWF010000091.1:0-8365 GCA_964461745.1 uncultured Oscillospiraceae bacterium
GTGCAGAGGGGGTTGAGAGTTTTGAATGAATTCAACACTTTAGTCGGTAAAAAGGTTCGTGCAATTCGTGAAAGCCGCGGCTATTCCAGGGAGAGATTGGCAGAGCTCGCAGGCATCAACGACAAGTTTTTGTATGAAATTGAAACAGGAAAAAAGGGTATGTCGGCGGAAAGTTTACATAAAGTATCTCGCGCCTTGGCCGTCACGGCAGAGTTTTTGCTTACAGGTGTGGATATTGTATCAGACTATGGTTGGATTGGCCCTTTGCTGGAAAAGTTTAATACGGAAGAATTGAAGAAACTTGAGAACATTATACGTGAAATCATTGCGATGAAAAATCTTCATACCACTGAGAATGAGACGGAAAAGTCCAATTCAGAAAACCAATAAACAGGCCCCATGAATGGACAAGCTTTGTCCATTAAATTAAATCTAGTTTTTTCATGGCTGCAAGGCCATCATGAAACCCTTGCGCATACATAACTTCCAATTCAATGAGGCTTTGTTCGTATACCGTATCCATATATGTTTCAAAAACCTCTTTGACATTGGCGTCGGTAAGCTTGGCTCGCAGCTTCATACTGAGATCGGTTCTCTGGCGAACGGTATCCGCGTACACATCATGCGTCGAAGACAGTCGCTCTAAAATTTCCGCCCGTCTGCCGGTATTGGTTTTATCAAACAGTCGCTTTACTTCCGGATATTCTTCGAATAAATTGCTATTCAATGTTATCTCCTCATTTCTACTTTAGAAATGCAATACGATTTCGCTATAGCTACGCTGGGAAGACTTTGAGCATACTATGCCCTCAACTAGTCTGTCCCATGGAAACCTGAATATGCGAAATTGTGGAGATCACGGCAATACAAAAAAAGGGTAAGCACCGACATTGTCGGCGCTTACCCTTTTCAAAACGAAAACCTTACTGTGTAATCTTTTTTGAAAGGCGAAGCAAGGAGAGACAGTAAAAAACGATACCCGTAGCAACCAAGATTAAAATGCTAGTAAGGGCTGAAACCGTCGTTTCCCCAAATTGAAACATAACACCAAAATCGCGCTGAAACGTACGCAAAACTTCTGGTGGTGCGCCATGAAACGTTTCGGCCGCAGGCGTTTCCAACATGATTTGCCGGAACAGGGAGGCTGCATGGGAGATGGGGAAAATTTTGATCACAAATTGCACCGCAGTCGGCAGGGAACCGATGGGGATATAGATGCCTGTGAGAAAACCAATCAAGGTGCCCACAACAGTACTGGCCGCAGCAAAGGCGTTTTGACTCTGAAACAGCGTGACGATGAACAACATCATCGCACTGCTCGCAAAAACAGACAGCAGGATACAACCAAGCACCTGAAGCAGGGCGGCAAACGACAAGAGCGTGCCGCCGGTGGCGAAAATGTATATTTCTGCGATCAACAGCGCGATTAGACTGAAAAGCAGTCCGATGACAAAGGTGCTTGCGATGTAACCACCGGTGAGAGCGCGTCGTGAGAGGGGAGAGACCCAGAAGTCTTTGCGTACACCTTTGTTTTTGTCTTCCACCATGATGCCAAAAGCGCCCAGGGTCGTGGTGATGGCAGTGACGGAGAGAATCCCGGCCATGACCCAACTGCTCATCAGGAACGAGGCACCGGGTACGTTGGGCAGGTTTTGCAGCATGACATCGCCGAGGAAAAGGATATAGAGACCAAAGACAATCAGTACACCGAGCAGCGAAAAGAAGACGGTGCTTTTGTCGCGGAAAAATAGCTTGATGTTTCGATTCAATAGCGCAATCACTGACGTATCTCCTTACCCGTGATATTGAGAAACGCGTCATCCATCGTGCCGTTGCGCAATTCAACGTTGATCAATGTTTCACGGCAAGCATCCAGGATCTCCAGCGCGTCGAGCGTTCGTTTCAGCGGGATGGTAAACAAATCTCCGATTTCTTGGAACGACAGACCGAGGCGTGTAAGCAACGCGCGGACAAACGGAGTGTCAGTGGTGCGAAGCTTTAGGATATCGGAGCCGTATTTTTGTCGCAATTCATCGGGGGTGCCGCTGGCGACAATCGTCCCGTCGTCGATGACAATGACATGGTCAGCCTCCGCGGCCTCCTCCATGTAATGCGTCGTCATGAAGACCGTGACTTGGTTGTCGCGTTGTAAGTTACGAACCGTGTCCCAAATGGCCCGGCGCGTTTGGGGATCGAGTCCGGTTGTGGGTTCGTCGAGAAACAAGAGTTTGGGCGTGTGCAACAACGCGCGGGCGATGTCGGCCCGACGCCGTTGTCCGCCGGAGAGCTTCCCATAAGGTCTATCCCAAAAACCTAAGATGTCGGTTGAGCGAGCAGCATTTTCCAAGGCCGCCTGCAAGACATCGGAGTTCATAGGATAGAATCGGCCACGCAGCACCAAGTTTTCTTTGACGGTTAAGAGCGGATCGAGCAGGCCCTCTTGGAACACTACGCCAATGTGGGAGCGAATGGCCGCGTCATCACGTCCCAGCGTGAGACCGTCTAGCTTCACCATACCACCGTCGGGGAGAAGCAGGGTGCAAAGCATCGCGATGGTTGTGGATTTCCCTGCGCCGTTGGGGCCCAGAAATGCCATCAGCTTCCCGCGTTGCGCCTGGAAGCTGATGCCGCGTACGGCCTGTACGGGACCAAAGGATTTTTTTAAGTCTTCGACGGTTAAAAGAGCGTCGTTCATTTCCGGTCGCGGCATAAAGCCTCAAAACTCCGATCATAGGTTTTCTCCGCTTTTTGTGAGAAAAAGCAGGCGGGAAACTCACCGGCGCGTTGGTGGTACGCGATACATGCGCAGCATTTGCCGTGTTTGGAGCAAGAGTATGTACAGGGACAGCGAAGGTCTTTGTTGTGTTCGCAGGACATGGGGTGGGCCTCCTTGTGTAGTGTTACATATTATGGGGGTTTTATACGATTGTGGTAGTTTTATACAATATTACCGACACATTGTAAGCCCTTCGGCGCCGTATCTAAAGCCGTGGCGGGTTGAAAGGCAAAGCTATTTCCTTGCGCCTCTGAGGCTAAGTAAATATGACACAGCGCGATGCCAATATCGATCTGATTCATCCTCGCGAGAAAAACGCCGCGAATCGCACCGAGCTTTTTACGAAAGACTTGGATTTCTCCGTTTTGGCAGCAGAAATACCATGGCTGGCTGTTCATCGCTGAGGGAGCTAAGCGAGCCGACTCCAAACGTGGGTCCTCGCCTTCGCTGATATCGGACAGCGCTTTGCGCCGAAACCCTTCGGGACTCCGGTGCACAGCTTCGGCGGCGGGACCAAAGGCCAGCATTACGACATAGGAAAAAGGTGGTTCCGGGCGCACTTTTGCCTTGGCCACACCCAGCCAGCATGCGCCGATACCCTTGGATGAGAGATAAAGATCAACCTGTTGACAGCGAAATCCGGCGTTTTGCAAAAATCCAGGTTTTTCTTCGGAAAAGAAAAGCAAATAGTGCGGTGCCTTTTGCGCATAGCCTTCGATGTCGTCCGGGCCGCAAAGACGCCACTGGACTCCGATGTCCGGGAACAGGGCCTGCGTTTGTTCGGCAAACGTTAGGATATCGGCCAAAATGCCTTCGCTCAACGGCTGAGGGTTAAACTTGCGTACAGATTTTCGAACCCGGATGGTTTCATAAAGTGTCATAAAAAAACCTCCTTCCAGGGTTGTCGAACTTGAGTTTTGACGCAAGATCATTATAAAATTAAAGTGTATTGCTGTCAACGAAAGTGCAACTTCAGGAAATAGAGGGAAATAGACATGCAAATGGAATTACAAGCCAGAATTGTTTTAATTTCGCTGAGAGAATTTCGAAAAACTGCAAATCATAAGGTCAAACAGGCATAAAACGGATTAAATTGCCTTGTAATGGAAGAGGAGATGTTTTGAGCATGAAGAAAAAAATTCTGGCGCTCTTTGTTTGCCTGGCCCTTGCTTTGACCATGGCGCCGTTGGCGCTGGCGGCCAATTTCACCGACGTGCCGGAGGATCATCCGATGAAAGCGGCCATCGACTATTGCGCCGACAATGGTTTCATCAAAGGGTACTCGGCCACACGGTTTGAACCCAATGGCAACCTTACACGCGGTCAGCTCTGCGTCATCTGGGGGCGCACCATGCATTACCGTATGCCTGCGTTTACCGATGTGACGCGTCCGAAGAATGAAATCGACAACGCCGTCTATATTATGTATGCGACGGGCATTGTCAACGGCGTGAAACCTACGGTCTTTTCTCTGAACTCAAACATCACGCGTGAACAGATGGCGACAATTGTCGCGCGCACCTATATTAAGGGTGCCGGCGGCAATGAGTATTTGGAATATAGCGACGCTGCGTCCATCTCCGAGTATGCGCGTGACGCGATCTCTGTCTGCAAACGCAATGGCGTGTTCGACAATGCGTTCACCGGAACCGCGTTCCAGCCCACAAAGGCGATCACACGCGGTGAGACCTGCCAGATTGTATACAATTTAATGTCTGAGAAATTCAACGTCATCATTCCCACGTTCACAAATGGCACCATTACAGCCCATCCCATGGAGGCCGTCGCGGGCCAGACGGTTCATCTGACCATTACGCCAGACACCGGATATCGTCTGGTTGCCGGTTCCCTGAAGTTTAACGGCACGAACATTACCGGCACAAGCTTCAAGATGCCGGCCGCTGATGCGACCCTTTCCGCCTTGTTTGAGCCGATCCCGGCGCTTACGTCCATTGTCGTCACAAGCCCGCCGGACATCGACACCTATGTCGAGGGCGACACGCTCGACCTCAAGGGTTTAGAGATAACGGCGCATTTCAGCGACGGCAGCGAAGAAGTTGTGACGGATTACACGACGAGTCCGGCTGCTGGGGCTGCCCTGACAGCGGCCAGCCCACTGACCGTTACCGTCAGCCTGACGCGCAACGGCGTTACGGAGACCACAACATTTGATGTAACTGTGGATGCAGCACCCTTCCGCAGACGATAAAGAATACAGCACAAAGGGGGAGACGAAACGTCTCCCCCTAAACTGTCTGTAAGGCCAAACGAAAAAAGTGAAACTTCTATAAGTTAGCTGAGTGTCACACAATGGATTTTTTGGGCCCGGGTGCCGACGATGATCGTATTGCCATAGACAGCCGGGGATCCTTCGACATTGCCACTGAGCGTCACCCGGCTCAATGTTTCGCCGGTTGTGCCTTCAATTAAATACATATACCCGACCGAATCACAGACAACCAGATAACCCTTG
The DNA here is from genome assembly GCA_964461745.1 of uncultured Oscillospiraceae bacterium. Classification (GTDB taxonomy): domain Bacteria; phylum Bacillota; class Clostridia; order Oscillospirales; family UBA929; genus JAVBPF01. The sequence goes on from CAYWWF010000091.1 coordinate 5,250, forward strand.
CCGTCACGCGTGTAAACGGGTACCGGTGAGCTCCAGCCATAATGGGGCATAAACTTTTCCCAGAGGATGTCTCCGGTTTTTGTGTCGACACACACCAGAACGCCATTGCCGCGCGGATCGGTGGTTTTGGCGATCCAGAAGTAAACGCGGCCTTCCAAGTCAAAGCGCCCGATGGTCGGTGTGGCCAAGCTTCCGCCGTTTGTCGAGCTATACTGGCAGGTGTAACTGTGCTCCCAAAGCAGCGCGCCGTTTTGCGCGTCGAGTTTGCGTACATAGCTCAGGCCGCCAGCGCCTTGATAATCCACTTCGTTGGAGGTGTAAAGCGCCAGGCTTTGCGTGTCGTCCTCCCAAGAGAGCACAACGGACGCGTCCGTGTCATCCGTGCAGCTGCGTACCCAAACGGGCTTCAGTGTATGCAGATCCACACATTGAACCAGTCCGCCGTTGTTGGCAAAGAAGAGATAGTGCGAAAACGCGGTGGGTGAGCCTTCGCTGCCAAGCTGTCTGTTGCTGTTGTACTTATAACGGTAGCGTGTAACGTCCGGGTCGATGGAGATAGTGCCGTTGGCTTTGTCATACTGCGTGTTCAGCTTTACGGTGTAGACGACACCGTTTTCGCCACACTCAATGAAAAGGTCGTTTTGGGCGTCGATGAGCGGATTGCTATCAAAAGCGCCCCAGCCGCGCAGCGCAAAGGTATCGCGGCCGTTGATAAAGAAGAGCTCCTTACCGTCAATCAGCGAATAGAAGTAGTAGCCAAAACGGGAGCCGAACGCGATGCCTTGCCCCACATAGAGCAGGGGATAGCCACGCGGGTCGATGGTGATGCTGCCCTTGATCGGTTCACCGAGGACAATGGGGTCACGCGTGGGCGTGCCGTCTTCGGCGTCGAGAAAGTAAATCTTTCCGTCTAGCGTCCCGTAGATGCATTCGACAAGACCATCCTTGGCCTTTTTCTCCGGATACAGATTCATGATTTGCCGGGTTTCCGCATCCCAACAGACCAACGAGGGCTGGCCGTTCCAACCGACACCAGTCCACTTGTCGATGTAGCTGGTATTGAAGGTCCAAGACAGCGTCAGTTCTTCGGCCTGGATGTCGGCTTTGCTCCAGGACGCCCGATCGCGGAAGTTGCTGCCTCGAAAGGTAGTCACACCGAGCTCGGTGTATTCGTCGGGGAGTCCGAAAGAGATGTCATACGGGCTGCGGTAGCTCTCGACCGTTTCACCGCCAACCCGGACGTCAGAGGTAAAGCGATAGGTATCGCTCTCAGGCATGGTCTCCGGCAAGGGGGCCGGTGAGAAGAGAAGCACAGGCGGCGTTGGGGTAGGTTGCTGCGGTAAAGGCCCAAGATCCTCCGATGTTTGAGGTGGCGATAGCGGATCGAGCGTCAATTCAGGAATCGACGGAGGCGCCGATACCACCTCGTCCGTCGACTCATCACAGGCGGAGAAGAGAAAGCAGAAAGCGAGAAAGAAGAGCACCAGGCTCATCCATTTTTGTCGCAACACAGTCGCCCCCTTTGGCAATCCATTTTTTTCATAGGGTTGCTTTAAAATATTTTCTCGTCCCTTTTCCCTGTTTTCGTTGGGTGAAAAGGAGATCCATCAAAGCAAACCGTACAGTACAGAGTTGAATAAATCCATAAACGTCTTGAGTATATCAACAAAATTTGACGTTGTCATTGTCTTTTTGCGGATTTAACAAATTGACTAAACTCTGTTTCGGGTTTGTAATTCTTTTGAATAAAAGTGCTTGACATTGTTACCGATTTGTAATACACTAACCCAGGATAATTCGGAGCCAACGCGTGAGAAGTCCGCAGGGGAGAAGATTCGACATTTTTAGCGCCGCGCCGCGCTGGCTCTTTTCAGTCAACATAAGAGGAGACGTAAATTTTATGACCATCAAACGCATCTTTTGCTTCACATTGTTTTTCGCTTTATTGCTTTTCGCGTTTACCTTGACCGCATTGGCGGCGGAGAACCAAACCGGTGTTATCAACGCCACCGATGTTCGCTTGCGCTCACAGCCCAGCACCGACGCCTCGATTGTGTCCGTTTTAGAAAAGAACGCCAAGGTGACCGTGCTGCAAAAGAGCGGGGACTGGTATCAGATCACCGCTTCCACGCAAACCGGCTTTGTCCTAAGCTCGTTCGTTACCGTGAACATAGAGACGGAGGAAGCTACCGTCCCGGCGCAGAGCGTACCGGTGGCTATGCTCCACAACGACAATTTTGTAGACAACACCTTCCCTGGGCTTTTGCGTCAGGGTTCCGACAACAAACCTTGTGTGATCCGGCTCCAGCGCGCGCTTGTAAGCTTAGGTTACTTAGACGGTATGGCCGACGGTCTTTTTGGCGGCGGTACCCATGCGGCGGTTCGGGACTTCCAGTTTGGAAACGGGCTGGCCGATGATGGGATGGTGGGTGAAGAGACCTGGAACCTCTTGTTCTCGGGTGAGGCGCTTTCGGCCAAAGATGCGCTGAAACGCCCCCAAGTGGAGATGCTCGACTGGTTTGTAAACGGTAAAACAGTGATGAAGGCTGGTACGATCGCCACCGTAACCGATGTGGATACGGGCATCAGCTTTAAGATTCGTGTGTTGGGTCCCGGCAACCACGCCGACTCCGAGCCGCTCACGGCGGAAGACGCCGAGAAAATTTTAAAAATCCGCGGCAAGCATTCTTGGACCCCCCGCGCCATTGTGGTGACCGTCGGTGGGCAGAAGTACGCCGCCTCCTGCAACGGGATGCCGCACGACGTCCAGACGATCAAAGATAACAATTTCAGCGGCCATTTTTGTATCCACTTCCTAAACAGCCGCAACCACTATAACAACAAGCCGGATCCTGACCACCAGAAGCAAGTGCAAAGAGCCTATCATTCTTAAGAGCAATCGGTGCCGTTGCGTGGAGCAATCTACGCAACGGCTTTTTGTTTTAGGCTTATGTTTTTCAGTGGATTCGTGTGAATATTGAGAGTGGCTATATTTTTATGTTGTTTTTTCGGATTCATGTTGATTCCAGGAGATGCAATTCCTCTAGAATTTCGCTTTTTTTCCAAGGAACGGGATATTTATCTTTTTGCCTTCGGCAAAACTAACAATTGCCAAG
>CAYWWF010000092.1:0-3831 GCA_964461745.1 uncultured Oscillospiraceae bacterium
ATTGTTCATAGTTGTAAAACGGGCCATCTGCCTGATTATCAACCATTCTTTGTGCAAAAAGCAGTACATCTACACGTAAAAGTTTTTCAGAAAGAACCGCCTTAGGTTAGACTTAGCCCAATGTCAGCGAACCGCTGGCGATGGGGAGACCGGCGTAGTTGCTATCGGTAAAGTTGAAGGTTCTTACGGCGGCGGGTGCGTTGGTCACTTGAAGGGTTTGTGTGGAGGTCGTCATCGAAGTGTTCAAGAGCGCGGGATCAAATTCGTGATCCCCATCAGAAGCCGTCTGATAGTAATAAATCAGCGGAGCGCCGCTGGCCGCAAACGGGACAAAGGGAAACACCGCGTCACCGTTTACATCTGTGGAAATGGGTGTGCCATAGGTGGTTCCGGCCGAATCGGCACGAACAAAGGTAGCACCTACAATCGGGGTGCCGCCGGCGGTGCCGTCTTCGGTGACATGCAGGGTCAACGTACCGGTGGCGGCGATGGTGAGAGCATAGGTATCGACACCTGCCGTGATGGTTTCGCTGGCAGGGTTCACACTCAGGTTATCGTAACCGGTTACGGCAGCGGTAACGCCATAGGTTCCGTTCAAAACGGCGCCGGTACCTGTACCGTTGGTTATAGAAATCACATAGGGGCTCGGCATAAATATAGCACTCCTTGTTCGATGGGAAGACCATCGTAATGTCGGTCTGTGAGAAGAAAGTGTGCTTTCGTCTCACAGCGCGGGCAAAAATCAAAATATAGGCACGCAGGTCGGCATGGGCAAAGGTAAACACAATGCACACAAGGGCTTGACGGAAAGCGCCATGGCGGCGTTACCATTGTTTTATAGTTGCCCCGCGTCGGCACCTGAAAGTCCACCATGCCGTCTCTATTGGTTCTGCTTTGAAAGATAAAACCGTTACATGCGTTTACGACGGTTACCAAAAATCCGGATAGGGGTTTTCCACTGCGCTTGCACCTGACAAAAACCTTCTGATTGAAATCCATTTGGTTCATATATTTCCCCCTCCCTTCTCGGTGTTGCCTCAACACCAAAGCAGTGCCTGTATCCATGCTATGTAGCGCTGCGCAAACGGTTCACTGCTTGTATAAGCCTTATGAACGCACAGTTTTTGCTTGTCCATGTGGCATTTATCAATCCGAAGATACAATCCAAGCTCGATGCGGTTCGGCAACCCCGTGTAAAAAATCATGGCAATACGCCGAGTCTCCTTACGGCAAATCATCACAAGCCTTTCTTTTGTGACGCCATGCCCTGCGACACATAACCTCTGTTTCATTCGCCCTCAGCATTCATGGAATCGGTGTATACAAATGCTCTCGCCATCGCTTTCAGCACTCTCTATAAACCAAGGGCCGTCCACAAAGCCTGTGGACGGCCAGACTGTTGATAAAGCCAAACACTATAGTGGGGCCACAGCCCCTTTGCCGTCTGGGGGAAGGAAATCGTTGAGGGGGAGAGGGTATTTGCCCCCGCTCCCCCTTACCGTGCTTCTTTCTTTGGTTTCTTTCTTCGCACGGGCGATGAAAGAAACGCCCTTGTCTTCTACAGAGCGAAATCCTTTGTTCACCGAACGGATAAACAAAAGGGCCGTCCACAACTCCTGTAGACGGCCCAAACTTCACAATATTACTGACTCTTATGATCCACCTGATAGGGGCTACCCTCGAGCGGGTACTTCGGACGCGCGCGGTAGGAGGTGTGCAGCCACTTGTGCGCGTTGTGGCTGCCAGGTTTGCCGTCCATGACCTCTTCGTAGAGCTGTTTGATCAGCGGGTTTTCATGGCTCTTGCGGTACTTCTTCTTGCGGTCGTGCTCGTACAGGGAATCCGAGCGCTTTTCGCGCAAACTCACAAAATTGCGCACAACAGCCGGTTGGACAGGCTGGCCGCCGCCGTTGATGCAACCGCCGGGGCAGGCCATCATCTCCACGATGTCGTACTGCGCCTCGCCCGATTTGATGCGCTCAAGCAGCTTCCGGCAGTTGGCCGTGCCCGAAGCGCAAGCCGCGCGCACCGTGCGGTCACCCAAAGTGTACTGCGCTTCCTTGATGCCCGCCGTGCCGCGCACATCGGTAAACTCCAAGTCTTTGAGCTCCTGCCCGGTGACGATTTCATAGATCGTGCGCAGGGCGGCTTCCATGACGCCGCCGGTCGCGCCGAAGATCAGGCCCGCGCCCGAGGCGATGCCGAACGCCGGGTCAAAGTCCTCGTCGGGCAGGTCTTTAAACATGATGCCCGCGCGGGAGATCATGCGCCCAAGCTCACGCGTCGTCAGCGACACGTCGATATCGGGCAGACCCGGAATGGCCTGTTCGTCCTCGCGATGGATTTCAAACTTTTTGGCCGTACAGGGCATGATGCCGACGGTGAAGATGTCGGCGGGATCAAGATTCATCTTACGGGCGTAATAGGTCTTCATCATCGCGCCGAACATCTGCTGCGGACTCTTACAGGTCGAGAGGTTCGGAATGAATTCAGGGTAGTAGAGTTCGCAGAAGCGGATCCAACCCGGGCTGCAAGAGGTAATCAGCGGCAGATCGTGGCCGCTTTCGAGCCGCTTTAAGAACTCCGTGCCCTCTTCCATGATCGTGAGGTCCGCCGTCACGTCGACGTCAAAGACGCCGTCGAAGCCGAGGCGATGGAGAGCCGCGGCCATCTTGCCCTCGACATAGGAGCCGATGGGCAGGTCGAAACATTCGCCGAGGGTTACACGGATCGAGGGCGCGACACCCACGACCACATGCTTGTTCGGGTCGGCCAGTGCCGCCCAAACTTTCTCGGTGTCGTCGCGCTCGGTGAGCGCCCCGGTCGGACAGACCGTGATGCACTGGCCGCAGGAGATACAGGCCGTTTCGTCGAGGTTGCGGTCAAACGCGCAGGAGATGTGCGTGTCAAAACCACGGTCGTTGGCGCCGATGACAGCGATGGACTGGTTGTTTTTACAGACAGCCACGCAGCGGCGGCAGAGGATGCACTTGGAGTTGTCGCGAATCAGGTGCAGCGTAGAGTCCTCAATTTGCGGCTGCATATTGTCCGTGTGGAAACGGATGTCCTGCATACCGAAGTCTTTGGCCATTTTCTGCAACTCGCAGTTTTGGTTTCTCAGACAAGTCAAGCAGTCCATACGGTGATTGCTTAAGATCAACTCGAGCGTTGTCTTGCGTGCGGCGATGACTTTTCCGGTGTTTGTAAAGACCTCCATGCCTTCGGCCACCGGGTAGACACAGGCGGCCACGAGCGTACGCGCGCCCTTGACTTCCACGACGCAGATACGGCAAGCGCCGATGGCGTTGATGTTGCGCATATAGCAGAGGGTCGGGATTTCAATGCCCGCCAAACGCGCGGCCTCAAGGATCGTCGCGTTCTTCGGAGCGGAAATCTCTTTATCGTTGATTTTTAAATTGACGTGTTCCATGCGGTCTCACCTCCCAAACCTTATTCTTTGACAATCGCCGAGAAACGGCACTTTTCCATACACGCGCCGCACTTGATGCAGTTGTCTTGGTTGATTGTATGCATCTCTTTGACCTTGCCGGTGATGCAACCGGTCGGGCAGACGCGCGCGCAGGCCGTGCAGCCGACGCAGTTTTCCAAAATCTTATAGCGCATCAGCGCTTTGCAGACATGCGCGGGGCACTTGTGGTCACGTACATGCGCAATGTACTCATGCCGGAAGTGGCGCAGCGTTGAAAGCACGGGGTTCGGCGCGGACTGGCCGAGACCGCAGAGCGAGCTGCTCTTGATGTGCTGGCAGAGCTCTTCGAGCAAGTCGAGGTCTTCCATGGTACCGTTGCCCGAGGTGATTTTCTCAAGCAT
>CAYWWF010000092.1:3931-8315 GCA_964461745.1 uncultured Oscillospiraceae bacterium
GGGCAGCCGCCGCCGATGTCCTCGACGACTTCGCGCAGGGTCGTGCCCATCGGGATTTCAACAAGGCCGGTGTTTTTGATCTTACCGCCCAAGGCGAAGACCTTTGTGCCGCGGGAGCGCTCGGTGCCGATGGCCGCAAACGCGTCCGCGCCCTCGTTGATGATCCAGGGAATGTTGGCGTAAGTTTCCACGTTGTTGAGGATCGTCGGGCAGCCAAACAGGCCCTTCACCGCCGGGAACGGCGGACGCGGACGCGGCTCACCGCGGTTGCCCTCAATCGAGGTCATCAGCGCCGTCTCCTCGCCGCAGACGAACGCGCCGGCGCCGAGGCGAATCTCAAGCTCAAAGCAGTAATCCGTGCCGAATATGTTTTGACCGAGCAGATTGCGCTCTTTGGCCTGTTCAATCGCGATTTTCAAACGGGAGACCGCCGTCGGGTACTCCGCGCGTACGTAAATGTAACCCTGATCCGCGCCGATGCAGTAGCCCGCGATGGCCATGGCCTCAATCACGCTGTGCGGATCACCCTCAAGAATCGAGCGATCCATGAACGCGCCGGGGTCGCCCTCGTCGGCGTTGCAACAGACATATTTTTGGCCTTTTGGCTGTTTGAACGCAAACTCCCATTTGACGCCCGTCGCAAACCCGCCGCCGCCACGGCCACGAAGACCGGAGGCCTTGATTTGCTCGATGGTTGCCTCGGGGCTTGAGGACGTGATGACATGGTGTAGCGCGCGGTAGCCGTCAAAGGCGATGTACTCTTCAATGTTCTCGGGGTCGATGATGCCGCAGTTGCGCAGCGCGATGCGCTTTTGCTTTTCAAAAAACGAGGTCTTGTCGAGCGAGAGCGCCATGTCCTCCCGGTGCTCGGGAATCAGCAAGCGGCGGACAATTTGTCCGTTTTGGATGTGCATGTTGATAATATCGGCGGCGTCGGTGGCCTGGACACGTCCATAGAGCGCGCCTTCGGGATAGACAATAACGACCGGGCCGTCGCCGCACTGACCGCAGTCGCTCATGCGCACGAGGCGCACCTGGGACTCCAACTCGGCGGCTTTGATCGCTTTTTCAAGGGCTGCGTAAACTCTGTCCGCGCCACGGCTCACACAGGTCTCGTGTGAGCAGACCAAAATGTGATTTTTATAATATTCCATCATTCATTCTCCCCAATGGTATATTCCACTTTGGGCTGCCGGTTGATGATGTGCGAAGCGACGACTTCCCGCGCCTTATCGGGCGTCATTTTCACATAGGTGACGCGCTCCTGCCCGGGCACAAACACTTCCACAATGGGTTCCAGTCGGCAAACACCGATGCAGCCTGTGCGCAAAACTTGGACGTTTTTCAGCTCGCGGCGCTCCACTTCGGCGATCAGCGCGTCGAGCACCGGCTGCCCGCCCGCGGCCATGCCGCAGGTGGCCAAGCCCACGACAATCCGGATGTCTGCTCCCTCCGGCGCGCAGTCAAGGTTCATCTGCGCGCGCACTTTGTCGCGCACAGCTTCGAGTTCTTGCAATGTTTTCATATGTCTTTGTCACCCATTTCTTTAAAGTAAGTCAAAAACTGTGGTTTTTGACTTAGAAGAAATAAAGAAATTTTCTTGCCGGAATGAATCCGTCAAAAAAACAATGGAATTTACGGAGGAAAAGAGCGTGTTGCGTTTTACACGGGCCGATGTGGGCATCGGCCCCTACGGAAGGACAACGCGGGCGAACAAAGTTCGCCCCTGCGGAAGGGGAACGCGGGCGAAGAAGGTTCGCCCCTACGGAAAGGGAAACGCCCCCGCGTCCTTTGGGGCGGTCAGGCCCCAACAACGCAATACATTTTTTCGGCGGATTCACTCCGACGAAACAATATCCCTGTTTTCCTAAATCAAAAACCGCAGTTTTTGATTTACTTACTTTATGTATCGCTCCAGAATTTCGTCGACCTCGTCCGCTGTGATGCAGCCGTGGACGTCGCCGCCGACGATCATAACGGGTGCCAGGCCACAGGCGCCGATGCAACGGGTCGCGTCGATTGAAAAACGACCGTCCTTCGTGACCTCGCCGGCCTTACAGCCGAGTTTGCGTTCGACGCGCTCGAGAATGCTCTGGGCGCCTTTGACGTAGCAGGCTGTGCCCATACAAACGCTGACCTCAATTTTGCCTTTCGGGTTTAAGTTAAACTGTGTGTAAAAAGAGACAACGCCGTAGATTTCAGACAGAGATTTCCCCAGGCCTTCGGCAACCATGATCTGCACTTCTTCGGGCAGATAGCCGTAAATCTCCTGGGCCTCTTGCAACACAGGCATCAAAGAGCCCGCCGCGCCCTTGTACTTCTCAATGACGGCCAGCAGGGCATCGTGCTGCTCTTGGGTGCCGGTGAAGACAGTTTTTGTGACTTGATTTGGCATGTAAATCCCCCTATTAGTAAAAAGCATGAAGAATTTGCCATTTTTCACTGGAATTCATAACACTTGATTCAACAAACAAAATAAATTGTAACACAAAACGATTTATTTTGCTAGCGCTTGTCTATAAATTGGCACATTGCACAAAAAGCGTCGACTGCCTTGGCTCCTTTAGAGAATACCTGGAATTATTGTTGCCAATCGGCCCAAAACATCTGAAAAAACCCTGCAAATTCATAGCAAAAGTAAAAATACCCGGCAGCGATACGGGTACAATCCGCCTCGCCGCCGGGTCTAAAATTAGTATAAACGCCAAAACTTACCGCCGTGCGGTGTTGCGCGGCTCCGAGCCTTTCGGGTTTACGATGCTGCGCCAGCCGAAGTCGCCGCGCTTGAGACCTTGAATCAACACTTCCGCCGTGGCGATGTTTGTGGCGACGGGGATGTTGTGCATGTCACAGAGACGCATGAGTCCGCCGTCGGAGTCGAGGGTGTTCGGGGACAGCGGGTCGCGGAACAAAAGCAAGAGGTCGATTTCATTGTAGGCGATGCGCGCGCCGATCTGCTGTTCGCCGCCCTGCATCGCCGAAAGAAAGCGTTTGATGGGCAGACCTGTCGCCTCCGAGATCAAGCGACCCGTCGTGGCGGTGGCACAGAGGTTGTGCTGCGACAGGATGCCACAGTAGGCGATGCAGAACTGTTCCAGCAGTTCTTTCTTTTTATCATGAGCCACCAGCGCAATGTTCATGGTTGTTCCTCCCCATGTAAGAATCGGTCCAACAAAGGCCGAGTAAGTAACATAAATAAAAGGTATTTCTTTCAAATTGTACAGAATGCGACGCCAAAACGCAAGAGGTATTTTTTGCGGCCCTGGCGGGGCCAATTGTCTTGTACTATGCCCACCTGCCGCAGTCGGGGACAAGGCCTCGCAGAGTTTTCCGCAGGAAAAGAAAATCAATTGTGTTTCCGGGGACATGCGCATCGGAAACACACCATACCCACCGCAGTGACCCGGCCCGTAGGCCGGTACCATCTTCATAGAAAAAACCCGCAGGTTTTTTCTATCTTGTCTTCATCCGGCGCGGCACGATTGGTACGGTCTTGCCCTCGAGCCGCCGCGCCACGTCCATACAGGCGCGCGCCGCGCCCTTCTTTTCAATCAGCGCGATCGGGATGCCGTGGTTGCCCGCGATGATCATCGCGACGTCTTCGGGCACCACGCCAATCAGAGGCAGCCCCGTCGTGTCCATCGCGTCATCGACGTTCATCGCGTCGCCGTGTTCAATCAGCGACAGCCGGACGCGGTTTACGAGCAGGTGTACGCTCTTCATCTCAAAGCGCGCCAGCTCCTCGGTCACACGCGCCGCGTCCCGGAGTGCTGCCACCTCAAGCAGCGAAACCACGATCGCGCGGTCACAGGCCATGGCTCCAAGCTGGAAACCCGTGTCGAAGCCCGGCGGGCTGTCGACGAGACAAAACGCGTACTCCTGTGTCAGTTCCCGGATCATCGCGGCAAACGCCTTCGGGTCAATCTGGTTCGGGCGCAACTGCGTCGGCGCGCAAAGCAAGTGAAGCTCCGGCAAGTCCGGGTGTGGGCAGACGGCGTTTTTGAGCGGTGTGCCGCCGAGCACGTCAGAAAAATCCAACGAGGATTCATCGGTCATACCGAGCACAACGTCGAGGTTGCGCAGGCCGATGTCCAGATCCACGCAGACCACGCGGTGCCCGAGGCGAGCCAGCGAGGAGCTCAACGCGGCGGTCATTGTGGTTTTGCCCGTACCGCCCTTGCCGGAGGTAATGAAAATGGACTCGCCCATAAGATTCACCTACAATTTCAGGTTGTCAAAGAATCGCTTTGCTGGATTCTTTGACAGTCTGACAATTTATCTCTGGTTGAAAAATGGAATCGCTTTGCATCCTCCGTCGAAGACGGGGAGATAGAGAGACTTACTGCAACTGTAAGGGCGCGGAGACCGCCTGCATGTCGGCCTG
>CAYWWF010000093.1:0-8165 GCA_964461745.1 uncultured Oscillospiraceae bacterium
TTTAATGAAATGAAAGAAAGGGTGCAACATCCGTCCGAACATATGCACAATTTCGGTGTTAAACCGCATCGCAACACTCTTTCCGAGGGCCTTACCCCCCACGGTCAGCGATGCGGCCAGCGCAGAGACCAAAACCTGCGCAAAAATAGAGGAGTCAAACAGCGTACCCATCATGCGCAGGGCGATGATGGCCGAGATGGTACCCGTCACGATACCGCAGATGTCACCCACGACGTCATTGCAGAAGCTGCTGACGCGTTCGGCACGTCGAATGAGCCATAGGGCTTCCACCGCACCTGTGACGCGCCGCGAAGCCATGGAGTGAAACGGTTTCTCTGAGGCGGTCGCCGTGGCAATGCCAAGTATGTCAAACAAGATGCCGAGCAGGATAAAAACAAACAAGATCACAAACGCAGCGCTGAAGGACACGTTTTCCAAAGCGTTGGCGGACGCCAGCGTCATCGTCGTCGAGAGCACAAAGGTCCAAAGCACGATGATGGCGGCCCAACGCAAATGACGACGGTTGAGCAGTTTTTTTCGCGGTCGACGACGCTGCGGTGTAAAGTACGCCTTGTACGCAGACGGCACGGGCCTTTCTGACGCGCTGGCACCACTGGTGTTTTCAGGTGGGCGCTCGCCCGAAGGATCCAGGGGCTTTTGCTCGGACGAAACGTTTTTGTCTTGGCTCAAGCCATCTTCCCCAACCTTTTTCTTTATTTACCCCCGCCATAGGCGGGGGTAAATGTCTTCATTTCTTACAACGTTATGGAATACGAGGCGGCACGAAAAGTAAATCTTACGGCTTAGGTTCGGTTGGTTTTCCCTGCGGCGTGCCCCTTGTCGCCAATGGGGTGGTTTCCCATCAAACACCGCACCGCTTCGTCGCCGAAAGCGGGACCGAATTGCCACTGAGACCGTACTGCAATCCCTTTCGTGCCCCTGACGGACAGTCTAGGTGTTTTCCACGGCAAAACGCATCAACTCTTAGCCTCTTTTGCAGACACAGTTTCAAAAGACGTCGGGGAATCCCCGAAGGGGCGCCTAGCCTGGCCACGGCCGACGCGCCGGACATCTCTATCCTCCGATGCCCACGCAAGGCAGGCTACGCTGCACACAGCGCAAAACGCACCGCAATGCAGGTTCAAGCCTGAGTCGTGGGCGGTTTGATTCTTCCCCACCCACAAGGTCAGGTCTCCACGGGAACCGGGTGGTCGGCCACATGCCATTGCGGCCCGCCCGAAACCCTTAACCCCCAGCACCCACCCCACGTTTGGCACATGCAGCAAGCACCAGGGACTTCATCGATATGCCCTTTAGCGGATTTTTAGCCCCGCCTTGGGAGTTGCCGTTTTGACTAGAATACTGCGCCTCGTCTAAAAAATGCCTAAGATACTTATGCAACAGCAAACAAAGACAAGCCTTGGAAAATCATGATGTTTTGATTTGCCTATGCACATCATTCCGCATTATACCACCAAACATACATAAATGCAAGGCGCCGTAGCTGGACTGTTTTCCAAATATTTCACAAGCACACCAAACCCATTGGACGATGGTTTGCGCCGTTTGTTCCCGTTACATCTTTCTGTGCGCCAGCACTTGCACCATCCAAGCCAAGAAATCATGATCGGGCACGCTCTGCAAAAACCCGATGGCTTCTTTTGAAAGCAACTCCACAATCCGGCGGCATTCGTCCGCGCCCAAAAGTTTGACAAAGGTCACAGGCTCCGGACGAGGTCCCGGATAATCTGCGTAGGAGTAACTCGTGCCCAAGTCATTCGGACCACACGCGGAAGACGCTTCCGCACCCAAGGCTTCGGTTTGAGCTTCTCGCTCAGCCTTTTTCACCACCGGTTGATCGTCCGCATCAAGCAAATCATCCATGATTTGATAAGCAAGCCCCAGACAGCGCGCGTAACTCAACATCGCGCCGGAAACATCGCTGTCGGCCCCAGAGAGTATGCACGCGCAACGCGCGGCCGCGTCGATGAGCGCTCCGGTTTTGAGCTGCTGAATCTGCGCCAGTGTGTCCAGATCCGCCGCGGACTCCTCCTGCTCAAGATCCAGCACCTGTCCACCCGCCATGCCGTACACGCCCGAAGCCCAAGCCAAAGCATGCGCCGCGGCCAAAACGGTCTGAGGCGGTGTATCTTTAACATAGTCCGAGTCCATTACGGTTTCAAAGGCCGCCGTTAACAAAGCATCGCCGGCCAACACCGCGCAGCTCTCACCGAACACGCGGTGGGTGGTCGGACGGCCCCGCCGGAGGCTGTCGTTGTCCATACAGGGCAGATCGTCGTGGATCAGAGAATAGGTGTGGATCATCTCCAAGGCGCAGGCAAACGGCAGCGCCGCTTCGACATTTCCACCGGTAACGCGGCAGATTTCCAGCAACAGGACGGGCCGAATCCGCTTTCCGCCCGAAAAAAGACTGTACTGCATCGCGTCCATCAATCGGGACTGAAGCAGACAGGTGTTGGGCAAATACTCGGCCAGCTTTTCTTCGATCTGTGAAACATAGGCCTCAAAGCGCTCTTTGTGCTCCATGTTCATTCCTCACCTACAAATGGTGTGACCACAGGCGTCTCCGCTTGCGTCAGCGCCTTTACCTTCTGCTCGGCATTGTCCAGAAGACGGTGCAGACGTTTCAACAAGCCCGTCCCCTCCTCAAACAAACCCAGCGCGTCGTCCAGCGGGACATCGCCGCGCTCCAAGCGACCTACAACCTCATCCAAGCGCGCGATGGCCGCTTCAAAAGAGACCTCGGGTTTCTCGCAGCCGTCCGTTTTTTCCAGATTCAACGGGCTTCTCTCCCCTCTCGGTTGCTAGTTGAATACGTTCTTTCCCCGATGAAGGCGGGGAAAGAACTATGGGATTTCTCTACGGCAAGACTTCATCTACCGAACAGCGAGCCGCGCCCGCGCCAAACGTAACCGTCATGCTGTCCCCCACGCGCAAGTCTGCGGCGGTTTTGACAGGCGTGCCGTCGGGTTTCAATGCGAGACTATAGCCGCGTGAAAGCACGGCCAAGGGAGATAGTGTTTCCAATTTGGAGGATAGCGCGATGAAACCGCGTCGTTTTTCATGGAGTATGCGCTCTGACGCCGCCGCAAATCGACGGTATTGCAGGTCCAAGAGCATTTTTTTATCCTGAAAATATTGCAGCGGACTTTGCAGAATTTTCTTTTCCGCATAGCTACGCAAGCTGTCTTTTTTACGCCGAAACACGCCGACCATCGCCGTGGACAGGCGACCTTCCACCCGCTTAAGTGTTGCCTTCCAATCCCGGCTGTCCGGGACCACGGTTTCCGCCGCGTGAGACGGTGTGGAGGCGCGCACATCGGCCACAAAATCGGCCATGGTGACGTCGGGTTCATGCCCGACGGCCGAAACGACCGGTATGTCGGACGCAAAGATTGCGCGGGCCACCCGTTCGTCGTTGAAAGCCCAAAGGTCTTCTATGGATCCACCGCCGCGACCGACGATGATGACGTCGGCGAGTTTGTGCCGATTCACGTAGGATAACGCCTGTACAATTTCGCCCGGTGCCTCTTCCCCCTGCACACGCACAGGGACAACAAGAATCTCCGTCAGCGGCCAGCGCCGCCCCATGATGCGAATCATATCGCGCACCACAGCGCCCGCGGGAGAGGTTATCAGCGCGATGGTCTTGGGAAACAGGGGCAACGCTTTTTTGTGCTTCGGATCGAACAAACCCTCAGCCGCCAAGCGATTTTTAAGCTGTTCGTAAGCAATTGCCAGCGCCCCAGCACCCTCGGGTGACAGTGACTGGCAGTAGAGTTGATAGGCTCCGTCACGAGGGAAGACGGACACACGTCCGGTCGCAATCACCGACATGCCATCCTGCGGCAGAAATTTTAGTTGCGCGGCTTCGCGCGCAAACAGCACACAGCGCAAAACGCTCTGCTCGTCTTTGAGCGAAAAGTAATGGTGACCCGAAGGATACCTTCGATAGTTGGAAATTTCCCCGCGTACATATAAGCGGGAGAGCTCCGGGTCATTGTCCATCCAAGACTTGATTCTATGGTTGACGGCGCTGACCGTCAAGATGGTTTGCGGCAAGGTGGCCCTCCCTCCCGCGCAAACGGGGGTCGTTCCCGTTTGGCGCTGCTTGTGCGCTCGGTTATAGTTCCGATGAGTCGTTTACGACGCTCTCTTCCGGCGTTCCTTCCACCAAATCATCCGCAACAGCCGTGATCGGATCCTCCGACGCATCCTCCGGCGATTTTTCAGGCGTCCAATCCTCGTCCAAAAGCTCGCCGCGCGCAAACGAACCCAAAATGCCGTTTACAAAAGAAACAACTTCACGCGGCTCATATTTTTTGGCGATTTCAACGGCCTCATTGAACGCCACGCGGTTTGGGATGTCGTCCATGTAGAGCACCTCGAACATCGCCACGCGCAAAAGCGCCGTGGCAACGCGGGAAATCCGCTGCAGTTTCCAGCCGACGGCGTACTTTTCAATATACTCATCCAATTCCGGGCCATGCTCCGAAACGCCGGTGAGTACCCGGCGTAGGTAGGCACTTTCGCTTTCGTCGGGCACACCGACAAACGCCTCGTCTTCCGTAGATAGACGCGCGTAATAATCCGGATCGTCACAGAGACACAGGGTCTCCTCCAGAGACTGTCCGCCGAAGGCCATCGCAAAGACATGTTGCATGGCCACTTCCCGGGTCAGGCTGCGGGATAACATCATACGTGTTTACCGGTTCCTTTGTCTTTAGTCGGTTTGGGTGCGCGGGGACGATTCTTTTCCGCTTGAAACGCGATGCCGCTGACATGGACGTTGACGGTGTGCACAAGCAGTCCCGTCATGGATTCAATGGCGGTCTTGATCTCCGACTGCACACGCCGGGCCACGTTCGGAATCGAAAACCCATAGCGGATCAAAAGCGATACGTCCACGGAGGCTGAATTGCCTTCGATGCAGGTCTTCACGCCGTGTGAAATGCTTTTGCGGCCGAGAAATGAAGACAAATCGACACCGGGCGAATTTGAAAGACTCTTAACGCCTTCTACCTCAAGCGCGGCCAAAGCCGCGACAGAAGCGACAACCTCCTCGGAGATGTGTATGGTGCCCTTATCGTCCGGATGCAAAACCATTTCAGTGCCTTCAGCCATGGCTACTCTCTCTCCTCGCAGGCGGGCCCAGTCGGGCCCGCGATTGGCTTGGGGTCATGCCACCAAATCGGTGGTGTCGCCCAATCAGGGCTTATTATACCATGGCATTTTATAAATGTGAATAGTTAGATTCGCAGGCCTTATCAAAAATCGACAAGAGCCCGGAAAATGAACCGGTTGCGGACAAAGAACGCTCTCAAATGTCGAAGAAATTCAAGCAGCACACATATGCAACGCAGCGTGTCCTCGGTTGTTATCCCCCGCCTCCGGCGGGGGATAACAATACATGATACACAGTGCGGATGCGATTTGCTTCAGCCCGGCGCGCCCAGCAGTCGCGCAATGGTTGTAAAGGCAAAGCAGGTCAGAACACCCATCACGGTGGGGATGAGGAATGACACAAGCGTCCATTTGGTGCTTTTGGTTTCGCGGCGGATGGTCAGACAGGTTGTGGAACACGGCCAATGCATCAGGCAGAACAACAACATGGATACAGCCGTAACCCAGGTCCATCCGTTTTGAACGAGCAGCCCTTTGAGTTGAGATAAAGCGTCCAACTCGAGGATGGTGCCGGTGGACATATAGGCCATGATGATGATCGGAACGACAATTTCGTTGGCTGGAAACCCCAAGATAAATGCAAACAGGATCACGCCATCCAAGCCGAGCAAACGCGCAAACGGATCCAAAAAGCCCGCGCAGTGCGTCAGCAGCGAAGACCCGCCGACCGTGACATTGCCCATGACCCAGATTAGGAGTCCCGCTGGGGCCGCGACAGCCGCTGCCCGCCCCAAAACAAACAATGTCCGATCGAGCAGCGAGCGCACAAGTATCTTTCCAATTTGAGGCTTGCGATACGGCGGCAGCTCTAAAATGAATGATGACGGTACGCCTTTGAGCAGTGTTTTGGAGAGCAACCGAGACATCAGAAATGTGACAAGTACACCGAAGACAATCACAGCGGTCAAAAGCAGCACGGACAAAACCGAGCTGAGTCCACCGACCGCAGTGCCCGCAAAGAACATCGCGATGATCGCAATCAGTGTCGGAAAGCGGCCGTTGCAAGGGACAAAACAGTTGGTGATGATCGCAATCAGGCGCTCACGCGGGGAGTCAATGATGCGCGCACCCACAACACCGGCGGCGTTGCACCCAAAACCCATACACATCGTAAGCGCCTGTTTCCCGCAGGCGCAAGCCTTTTTGAAGGCCCGATCCAAGTTGAACGCCACACGCGGCAGATAGCCCATATCCTCCAGCAGTGTAAAAAGCGGAAAGAAAATGGCCATCGGCGGGAGCATCACAGACACCACCCAGGCCAGTACGCGGTAAACGCCCAAAACGAGCATTTCCGAGAGCCAGATCGGCGCCTGAATGGCTGCAAAGAAATCCAGCAGTCGATCCTGAACCCAAAACAAACCGCGGCCGATGTAGTCTGACGGTATGTTGGCCCCTGTCAGCGTGATCCAGAGGATAAGCGACAAAAGCAGAAGCATCATCGGCAGAGCCGTTCGTTTGCCTGTGAGAACGCGGTCGATTCTACGGTCCCGGGCCCGTGGGTCCGTACATAGGCCCTCCCGGACACAATGCGCCGTCTCTTCCGCCGTAAGTACCAACGTGGTCACAACGTTGTCTTCTATGCCGTCCTGCGTGACGCCTTCCGCCCGCAAAGCTTCCCAAACTTCGTCCAAAACCAATGAAATCTCCGGATCGGAGAACAGATCGTATCCCAGCACAGGTTTCAATTCCGTCTGCAAAGCCTGATCCTGTATCAGAAGCCTCAACGACATCCATCGAACGTTTGCGAGAGAACCCTCTTGTGATCCCAGTTTCTCTTTCAAACTGTCTTTCAGCCGCGCAATCGCGGTTTCGATCGGTTTGTCGTATAAAACCGGTACACAGGTGGTGGTGGACTCTTTTTGTGTAACCTCTTGTACGGCGCGCATCAAATCGTCCAGTCCTTCACGGCGGCGCGCGCAGATGGGAATCACAGGCACCCCAAGGCAGGCCGAAAGCTGACTTACGTTGAAGCCGATCTTCTTTTTTCTCGCTTCATCCATAAAATTGACGCCGAGCACAAGCTTGTCGGTGATTTCCAAGCATTGCAGCGCTAGATTCAGGTTTCTCTCAAGGCAAGTGGCATCGCAAATCAGCAGCACCGCGTCGGGCTTTTTAAAAACGAGAAAATCACGCGCCACTTCTTCTTCTTGGGAGTGCGGCAAAAGTGAATAGGTGCCCGGCAAATCCACGAGCAAATAGTCCGCATCCTCAAAATGGCAGACCCCCTGCGCCGTCGTGACGGTTTTGCCCGGCCAATTGCCCGTGTGTTGGTTGAGCCCTGTGAGTTGGTTGAATACAGTACTCTTCCCCACATTCGGATTGCCGGCCAACGCTATGGTTTTAGCCTCCGTGTCCATATCCGTCACACTCCCCTCCACGGCGGGTCGGCCCAATGTCGGCCGACCCGCCTCGATGTCTCGTCGCTTTCTACGCGGGGACATCGGCTCCAAGCGATCTCTTTACCCCTCTTTAACCGCATGGTACACTCACCCTCTCCACTTGCACACCCAACGCCTCTTCGGAGCGCAGCGCAATCACGGCACCCCGAATGCCGTAGGCTACAGGGTCGCCCGACGGGCTTTTGTACAGGCAGCGGACAAGCGTACCTTGGATGAGTCCAATATCTTGCAAGCGCCTTCGGATGAGTCCCGAAGAACGCAGGGCGTGGACGCGCGCGGTTTCGTCCACGTTCAGTTGCCAAAGTGATGTAGGTATAGCCACGAAGGAAAACACCTCTACTTTTACCTTTTACAACACCGCACAGAGGAATCTGTGTCATCGTTGGCGTGGAAATTTTCGTGTCCCAAAGCTGACATTTCACTAGAGAAAACTGTACGCCAAAATGGTTCAAAGACCTTTGTGTGGTGTCGCGCCATTTCTTTTGCCCTACTTTCGGGCGTTTTTTCACTCATACCAGTATATCTTTTTACCGCGACAATGGTTCCAAGGGACATTTCTAT
>CAYWWF010000094.1:0-3760 GCA_964461745.1 uncultured Oscillospiraceae bacterium
CCTTTGATACCAATCTTCCACAAAGCAGTCGACATCTTTACGGTCTTTTTGGTGCCTGACTGCGTCATCGGAAGAACGAATGCACAAAGTATTCCGTCCTCCTCTTCCTTGCCAGACGATAAAAATCCTCGTAAATTTTGTCGGCCCATTTATGGGAGATGGGTTTGAGTCGGCGGCAGGACTTTGGAATCAAGGGAACAACCGGCGTGCGCCAACGCGAGAGAGCGTAGGCACCGAGACGTCAATCAAAACGTCA
Source organism: uncultured Oscillospiraceae bacterium (assembly GCA_964461745.1). Lineage (GTDB taxonomy): Bacteria > Bacillota > Clostridia > Oscillospirales > UBA929 > JAVBPF01. The sequence goes on from CAYWWF010000094.1 coordinate 257, forward strand.
TATCGGGGAGGGCTTCGTCGTCGGGGGAATAGTCGTCGAACGGTACGGAAGACTCATCCATCGCGAGCTCATCTTCCGCGGAACGGTTGCGATTGTGTCTGCGCGCGATGAGCTCACGGAAGAGCTCGAACTGCCGCTGGATGACATCCATATACCGCACGGCCATAAAAGCAACGGCGGCGATGGCGGCGATGGCTACAAACACGGTAACCAGGACGCGCATGGGGTTTCTCATGGTGAATGCCTCCTCTGGTTGGTATCAAAAGGGTAGCGTATATGAGGCGGAGGAACTCAGAAGGCTCTGGGACCCGACCGCATCATAAGCGGGAGTGCCGATGGCGGGAGAACTCTACGAGCTGAACAGACTTGCCCCTACGGAATGGCAATGTGGCGTGTGGGGGTCTGAAGCGGCTCAAGCTTCCAAATGTCGCGGGCATAGTGCGCGATCGTATGGTCTGAGGAGAACTTACCGGCGTGGGCGATGTTGTGCAGAGACATCTTGGCCCAGCTTTCGGGTTCCCGGTAGCGCGCTTCCACTTGCTGCTGCGTTTGTACGTAACTGTCAAAGTCGCGCAGAACGAAGAACTCGTCGTTGTACTGGAGCAGGGAGCGCGTGATGTTGTTAAACTCATCGTGCGGCAAGCTCGGGGAGAGTTCGCCCATGAGCTGCTTCATAATGAGGGTCAGGCGCGGGTCGGCCTGGGCAGTCTCCAGCGCGCTGTAACCGCCCTCTTGCTGATACTTGAGCACCTCGGGGACGGTCAGACCAAAGCGGAAGCCGTTTTCGGGCCCGACTTCACGGAAAATTTCGAGGTTGGCTCCGTCAAGGGTGCCAAGGGTCACGGCTCCGTTGAGCATGAATTTCATGTTGCCGGTGCCAGAGGCTTCGGTGGAGGCGGTGGAGATTTGCTCGCTGACGTCGGAGGCCGGGAAGATCAGTTCCGCGAGGGAAATGCCGTAATTTTCGAGGAAGATAACCTTGAGGCGGCCATCGACACGCGGGTCGTTATTGATCAACGAACCGAGGACGTTTACAAACTTGATGATGTTTTTGGCGAAGTAATAGCTCGGCGCGGCTTTGCCGGAGAAGATGAAGGTGCGCGGGGTAATGTCAAGCAGCGGGTTTTCACAGAGAGAGTTATACAAATATAGAATATGCAGCGCGTTTAAGAGCTGCCGCTTATAAGCGTGGATGCGTTTGACCTGAACGTCAAAAATCGAGTTGGGGTCGCAAGGGATATCCAAGTGCTTCATGATAAACGCGCAGAGGCGTTCCTTGTTTTGCCTCTTGATGCGCATAAGTTCCGAAAGCACGGCGGGATCATCCTGATGTTCCAGCATACGCAGAAGCTCAGTGGGTTTATGAATCCAAGCGTCGCCGATGCAGGAAGTAATGAGGGAGGACAGCGGCGGATTGGCCTTGAGAAGCCAGCGGCGATGGGTGACGCCGTTGGTTTTGTTGTTGAACTTCTGGGGGAAAAACTCATACATCTCGCGCATGACGGAGGTCTTAAGCAGCTCCGTATGCACTTCGGCGACACCGTTGACGCTGAACGAGCCGAGCACGGCGATGTTGGCCATTTTGACCTGACCGTCATGAATCAAAGCCATGCGGTTTACACGGTCGGGGTCGTCGGGGTAGCGCATGATGAGTTTTTCACAGAAGCGGCGGTTCATTTCTTCGACGATCATCGTGATGCGCGGAAGTAGGTTGGAAAAGACGGCGTAGGGCCAGACTTCGAGCGCCTCGGGCATGATCGTGTGGTTTGTATAGGCGATGATGTGGGTGGTCATGTCCCAGGCTACGTCCCAGCCGAAGCCCTCTTCGTCCATGAGGATGCGCATGAGCTCGGGCACGGCCAAAGCCGGGTGGGTGTCGTTGATGTGCACACAGATGGCCGAGGGGAGCTTTGTCAAATCCTTGTGTTTTTTCTTGAAGCGGCGGATGATGCTTTGGAGGCCCGCCGAGACAAAAAAGTACTGCTGTTTCAAACGCAGTTCGCGGTTTTGATAGTTCGAGTCGTCGGGGTAGAGCACTTCGGAAATGGCCTCGACCGCGTAACGGTTGGCGACCGCACTGATATAGTCTCCCCGAGAAAACGAAGAAAAATCAAAATATTGACCGACCGTTTCGGCACTCCAGAGGCGCAAGGTGTTTACGGTTTCATTGTCGTAGCCGGGAACCGGCATGTCATAAGGGACGGCAAGCACCGGGACATAGTCGACGTGTGTGAATTTGGGCTGGCCGTCGGGTGTGTAGGAGGTGTCCACATGGCCGCCGAATTTCACGATGACGGCTTTGTCAGGTTTATGGACTTCCCAGGCGTTGATTTCCCGTAACCAGTTGTCGGGCAGCTCGACCTGGTAGCCGTCGACGATTTTTTGGGTGAACAGGCCGTATTTGTAGCGGATGCCGCAGCCATGACCGGGCAAACGCATCGAGGCCAAGGAGTCCAGAAAACATGCGGCCAGGCGGCCAAGGCCGCCGTTACCGAGGCCCGCGTCGGGCTCGACATGGATGAGGTCGGAAAGCGAAATGCCAAGTTCCGAGAGCGCGGTTTCACAGAGGTCGCGCACGCCAAGATACATGAGGTTGGACTCCAGAAATTGGCCTACGAGAAATTCAAGGGAGAAATAATAGACCTGGCGTTTGCCTTGCTGAAGATAGTCGTCGTTGGTTTGAGCCCAGCGGCGGTTGATTGCGTCACGGGTCATGGAGGCCAGAGCTATGTACTTATCCGACAGGGAGGCATCATCCATGGACTTGCCGAACATGGAAGAGATTCTCTTTTTATATTCGCGTTTGAACACAGTCTTGTTGGCGAACATTGGACTCCACCTTTCCGGCGTTGCCGCAGCTTTCGTGTGTGTGACCCGAAGTTAGGATCGACGCGCAGGTCGCGGTGTTAAAGTGAAGAAAATCATAGTCAGGGTTAGACGTATATTCATAGTATCATCATTGCCCATGCGTTGCAATAGGGTGCGGAAATTTTAGGGAGACAAGTTTTCTAAGGAAAGGGTAGTTTTGAGAAAAAATTGCGGCGGCGTTGGAATCTAGTCTTGCGCGGAGTCTTGTTCATGCGATGTGTTTAATAGGGTGTTCTAGGGTGTGGGGTTTCGACGCAAAGCAAAAAACGCGCGCAAAAGCGAGAGGGATTCCTCAGCCAGGACGCCGCTGTAGACGGCCGGGCCGGGGTCTTGCAGCTCCTCAAATAGGCAGAGTTTTGAGTGTACGGCGCCGCGCTTTTCGTCCCGCGCGCCATAGATGAGGGTGCCTACGCGCGCGGCCAAAATCGCGCCCGCGCACATGGGGCAGGGTTCAAGGGTTACGACAAGCGCGCAGTCGGGCAGACGCCAGCGCCCAAGATGGCGGCAGGCATCGTCTAAGGCGACCATTTCGGCGTGGGCTGTCACGGTGCAGCGCGTCTCGCGCAGGTTGTAGCCTCGGCCTATGATTTGGCCGTCACAGACCACAACGCAGCCGACGGGGACTTCGCCGTTTTG
>CAYWWF010000094.1:3860-7993 GCA_964461745.1 uncultured Oscillospiraceae bacterium
TCTATGAGATTGAGACAATACAGGGGAGGACGGCCATGAGCGCGCGGTCTGCTTTTTATCTTCGGCCCGGAGAAAACGAACGGGTGGAAACCTTGGTGACACTGCGCCCGGATACGCGCAGCGCGCTGTACGGCATCGTGTGCGATCCCGATGGGGTTCCGGTGCGGGACGCGCTGATTCTTGTCTATGAAACCGGAGTGGACGATGGCAAGGGGCCGATCCGGCAGTGTTTCACCGACGGCGACGGCGCGTTTGCCATCGGGCCGCTGACCGCGGGGACACTGTATCTCGTGAAAGTCTATCAGAACGACGTGATGGTACGGGCGCTTGAGGTGATGACGGAGTAACACAGACTCCGTTGAAAAATTGAGATTTTTCAACGGAATTGGTTAGTGGAAATTTTTCAGGGAAGTGAATTCCCTGAAAAATAATGAAACTCTATTTTCTGTCTGTGGCAGAAAACTCTGCGAGGCTTTTCAGGCCTGCGGGCCGGGGCGCAGATTTCCTGAGGGAAATTCCGCGAGGCTTTTTTGCGGGCTTAGAGGGTAATCTCTCCGATGAGGCGGTCGTCTTCGCGGCGTAAGATGCGAACCGCTTGTATCGCGCCGGGGGTGGCGTCGGGTGCGCCGACCCACATATAGTTTTCGGCATGGCCCCAACAGAGGTCATGTTTTTTTGTTTCAAACAAGACGGGGTAGACATGGCCGATCATGGCGTCGAGGTAGGTGTTGCGCAGGCGGTGGGTTATGGTCAGGGCTTCCTGCACACGCGCTTTCTTGACAGCGGCGGTGTGTTTGTCGGGGAGGTCCGCCGCCGGGGTGCCAGGGCGGGCCGAAAACGGGAAGACGTGTACGCCTGCGAAGGCGCAGGTCTCAAGGAAGCGGATAGATTCCTGGAAATCGGCGTCGCTTTCGCCGGGGAAACCGACGATGAGATCGGTGGTCACGGCGGCGTCGGGGAAGGTGGCACGCAACAGAGAGAGGCGCTCGAGATAAAACGTGGTGTCATATTTTCGGCCCATACGCCGTAGTGTGGTGTCACAGCCGCTTTGCAGGGAGAGGTGGAAGTGCGGACAGATGCGAGCGGCTTGGGCGGCGACTAGGAAATCTTCATCGATAACGCGAGGATCGAGCGAGCCCAGGCGGAGCCGAGCGCTCGGCACGGCGGCGCGGGCGCGGCGCAGGAGGGAGCCTAAGCGCGGGGTGCCGGGTAGGTCGCGGCCCCAGGAGGCGATTTCAATGCCGGTGATGACAATCTCCTGGGCGGACAAGCTTTCCAGCTGAGAAATGACTTCGTCGGGGGGCAGAGAGCGCGAGCGGCCACGGACATGGGGGATGATACAATAGGTACAGAAGTTGTTGCAGCCGTCCTGGATTTTGACGAAGGCGCGTGTGCGCGCCAGTTTGGGTGTGGGCAGGCGCTCAATTTCTAATGTTGAATGTTGGATGTTGGATGTTGAATGGGAAACGGGGGGAACGGGGGTGCGGGTTTGGAAGAGGGCTTCGGCGCGTTCGACGAAGTCCATGCGGGAGGACGCGCCGCCGAGCAGGTCGGCCTCACAGCTGCCGCCGCGTTCAACGTAGCAGCCGCAGACGCCGAGCAGTGCGCCGGGGTGGTTGCGGCGCAGTTGTGCGGCGAGAGAGCGCACTTTGCGGTCGCTCTCGGCGGTGACGGTACAGGTATTGAGGATGTAGAGATCGGCGTCACCGCGACGGGGAGTGGTTATTTCATGGCCTCGGGCTTCAAACGCCGCAGCCATTGCGCCGGACTCGACTTGATTGACTTTACAGCCTAGGGTGACAAAGGCTACTTTCATGGGCACCTCTTTTAGCGCTGCGCGCCAAATGTTGAATGTTGAATGTTAAGTGTTGGGGAGGCGGAGGGTGTGTTTGCCCGGAGAAGTGGGGAAAGAGATGTAAAGTATACGGTTTTTGTGTAAAATCACGGCGAGCGTCGGGCAAAAAAAATAGTTCTGGCACTATAAAAGCAAAAAGATTCCATCAATCTGCCAATTGCTATCCTAAAAGAATCTGTTATAATGAAAACGGCGGCCCTGTGTCGCCTCCTCACAGCTTTCCGGCGCAGTGGGGCACACTTACATAGGGTGTTCGACGGCGCCCATACGCAAAACGGACGATCCGCCGGCAATCACGGGGGTTTGCGCGCTTGACGCGCGGAGACTTTGGGTGATTGTAGAGCGCGGACGAGATGAAAGGAGAATGGTTTTTTATGAAGACACTGCAGGTTTCTTTGGCCTCCATCAACGACGTCAAAAAGTTTGTTTCCGCGGCTTGCGCGCAGACCTTTGACATCGACGTGGTCGCGGGCCGGTATATCCTGGACGCAAAATCCATCATGGGCATTTTTTCTGTGGATCTGTCTCGCCCGATTCGTGTAGACATTCACGCCGATGAGGCGGAAGCCGCCGCGTTCTGCGAGGCTGTGGCCCCGTATGTCCTGTAACGGCACAACCAAATCACACGCATCCCCGTGCCCGGACGGGAGCGCAGGTACAATCGTACCGCTGAGCGCCGACCCGTCGGGCGCGTTTCCCGGTAACACTGACGAAAGCTGTGAGGAAAACCGGGTTTTAGACCGAAAGCATTTATTCATTGTAAATCCGCTGGCGGGCAAAGAAGATGTGTCCCCGCGGCTGATCCCTCGCATTGTCCGCGATATGAAGGAACTCGGGGCCGACTACGCGATTGAGACCGTTCGGTATCCGGGGCATGTCGCGGACATACTTAGGAATAAAACGGACGACAAAGCGCTTTGGAGCGTATACATCTGCGGCGGCGACGGCACCATGAACAGCGCGTTGTCCGGCGCGTGCGGCCGAGACAACCTGGCCGTGACCAACATACCGGTCGGCTCGGGCAACGACTTCATCAAGCTGTTTGGAACCGAGGCCGCCCGCTTTCAGACGTTGCGGTCTTTTGTAGATGGGGACATTGTGCCGCTGGATCTGATTTGTCTCGGCGACAAGCTTGCGCTGAACATCGCCTCGGTGGGTTTTGACGCCCGCGTGGCCGCTGGGGTGGAGCGATACAAGAAGTGGCGCTGGCTCAGCGCCAGAAACGCGTACAACATGTCCGTCTTGAAGAACTTCTTCCACGGGCTTCATGAGCGCTATGAAGTGACGGTGGACGGGGTGCGGCATGACGGGCGTTTTTGTATGCTCGTCGCTTGCAACGGACGGTTTTACGGCGGAGGGTTTCATCCCGCGCCAAAAGCGTTGCCCGACGACGGGCTGCTCGATTTTGTCCTGGTGCGCGCGGTGAGCCGCGTGAAGTTTTTGCGTTGTGTCGGCAAGTACGCGCGCGGGTGTATCGAGGCGCTCCGCGATGTGGTGTTGCCGATTCGAGGTCGGTGTATGGACATTGCCAGCGCTGGCCCGTTTGTGGTGAACTTCGACGGAGAGTGCGAAACGAGGACGCAGGTGCGTCTTTCGATCCATACGGAGCGGGTCAACTACATCGTTCCACACGGTGTGCGATGGACGAGGGAGCACACGGCGCAGCCGGAACTCTTGCGGGTCGGCGCGAACCGATAGACGGGCGCGCGGGCTTGCGCACCGGAATCACCCGGAAAACAAAAGGTTGTCTTCAAACAGCAGCGTCAGACTCCGGAAAACTCGGAGGGGCGCGGCGTTTGGAGACAGCCTCTTTTGATATCAGTGCGTGGAGGGTGATCAATCGTCAGAGACGAGACGGCCGACGTCCAAAATCAGCGTGGAGCCGTTGTCGTGCTGAACGATACCGGAAATGTAGTGGTTTTGCACGCCGGTGGAGTGGGCCGGGGCGACGATGTCGGCCATGTCCAGATTCATCACTTCGCGCACCATGTCCACAATCAGGCCCACGGTGGTGTCACCGATGTCGACGACGATGATGCAGGTGCGGTCGTCGTAGGCGCGCTCGAGCTTGTTGAAGCGGATGCGTACGTCGAGAACCGGAATGATTTTGCCGCGCAGGTTGATGATGCCCTTGATGTAGGGCGGCAGTTCAGGCACAACGGTGATGGCCTGGACGTTGATGATCTCCGTGACAAAGGTGATGTCAATGGCGTAGATGTCACTGTCTACGGCAAAGGTCAGGTACATATCATACGTGGTCTCTTGCAGGTTGATGGTC
>CAYWWF010000095.1:0-7967 GCA_964461745.1 uncultured Oscillospiraceae bacterium
GAAAATCGATGTTTCCGGCCCCCAGGCCGGTTCCAAATTTGTCAAAGAATCCAGCAAAGCGTTCTTTGACAAGCAAAATTAGGACGCCCCACCCTGGGACAAGCGAAGGTGCTCATCCCAGCGGTGGGGAAGAGACATGAAAAGGGGAAGTTATCAAATTGTGATTGACCAGAGGCCCAAGACTTTTCCGTCACGGCCCCAGTGTCTTTCTTTTTCTCCACCGTATCCCCAAAAAGCCTTGGGGCAGGCAGAGAACCACCAGAATAAAGAACACGCCGATGATGATTTGATAGCGTTCGGTGTATTGGCTGACCATATCCTGCATGATCAGATAGATGGCCGAACCCAGAATCGCACCCTCAAGCTTTTTGGAGCCGCCGACGAGCACCATGAACAAAATCATGATGGAGTTGGTCATCACAAGCGTGTTGGGCGAAATCATCGTATAGAACATCACCGAAAGCATACCCGACAGACCGGCCATCAGGCTCGAGAGCAAAATGGCCACATAGCGGATGCGCTGGGGGTGGAAGCCCAGGGCGGCCATCTTGGTGGGATTGTCCCGCACGCCCTGCAAGGCCATTCCAAAGGGGGAGACGGTGACGCGTTTGAGGAAGAGGTAGCAGGCCAAAACCACGCCGAAGACAGTATAGTACATCGGGGTGCGTTGTGTAAGAAAAGACCACACGGGAATCGCGGTTGTGCCGCCAAACCCGCCGGTGAGTTCAACCCACTGCAGCGCCGCGAGATAGAGCATTTGTCCAAAGGCCATCGTGATCATCAAGAAGTAATTTCCTGCGGTACGAATCGCGATCAACGCAAACGCGGCTGTTACCACAAGGACAAGCACGAGTCCAAGGACGATGGCCGGGCCGAAGGCCCATCCCAATTTGGTCGTGGTGATGCCGATGGTGTACGCGGTGATGCCGAAGAAACCCATCTGAGCAAAGGAGAGCATCCCGCCCATACCCATCAGTACATACAAACTCATCGCGGCCAGACCCATGAACAAAATCCGGGTCAGCAGAAAGACTGAGAAGCTCGAGAGTCCCAACGGTGCCGCGGCCAGCAAAACAATCACAAGGCCGATCAGCAACCGCGAAGACAGACGGAAGTTCTCTTTGAGACGCATCATCCTTTCACCTTCTTTCCCAAGAGCCCGTTGGGCCGGAAGGCCAGTACAAGCATGAGCGCACCGAAGATGCTGATCATGGACAGGTTGGGAACGGTGGCTTTCGTAATGCTGTCAATCAACCCGACCAGCAGCGCGCCCAGCGCAGCGCCCCCGAGGCTTCCGATACCGCCGATGATGACCACCACGAGGGAGTAGGTCAGAATTGTCGCGTCAAAACCTTGGGTAAACGAAAGATATGTACCTCCGAGTACACCGCTCGAGCCGACAAGGAAGCCGCCGAGCATAAAAACAAAGGTGAAGACCAGCTTGATGTTTACGCCCAGCGCCGAGGTCATGGCCTTGTTGTCCACTCCGGCGCGCATATACTGCCCCATGCGGGTTTTCCGAATCAGCAGATACAGCAAGATGAACTGAGCGACGGCCACCAAGAGGATGATAAGGCGAATGAGGGGGTAGCGGAAGAGACCCAAATCTATGCTGGTGCGTACACTTTCGGGTGCCACAACATTGCGCGGCGTGCCGCCAAACAGGGCCAGCAGCACATCGCTGATGATTAAGTTGATGCCCAGGGTCAATAGAGTCTCCCGTTGACTGTCGCCCAAAACCCGTTCAAACAGGGAAACTTTCAGCAAGAGCGCGACAAGAGCCGTACCCACACCACCGGCCAAGATGCCAAGCACCCAGTTGCCTGTGAGTTGTTGCACCATCAAACCGGTGTAAGCGCCTACGAGGTAAAAGATGCCGTGGCTGAGATTGACGACCTGCATCAGACCGAAAATCAAAGTTAGACCACTGGCGCACATGAACAGCAGTCCCCCGTAGGTAATGCCGTTTAAAACGACGATAAGCTGCTGGTTCATGAGCCGGGCTCCTTTCTGATGGTTTTGAAGCTGTGGATTTTGTCTATTACCGACTGCTCGGTGGGGATGCGCTCTCCGGTCGAACCGGTGATGTAGCCCTTGGCGCCGGTGCGGCTGAACATCTCCTGTACGGCGGGTACATCGTTGAGAGGACCGCCGTGGGCGAGCACCGGCGGACGCAAACCCGCCCGCTCCAGAGCTTCTACCATGGTCTCCACATCGCGAATGGCCTCATTCAGGCCGATGGTATCGGCCCCACCGGCACTTCCGCCGCTGGTCACACCGCCCACCATCGCACCAATCAGATCGGCACCCGCCTCGGCCATGGTAAGCGCCTCTTCCGGCGTAAACACATAGGCCAACGTGAGCAGGCCTTTGCGATGGGCAATGCGAATCAAATCAACCTCACGGGCAAACCCAAGGCCCGCCGCCTCCATCTGTCGGCGTAGGTCGCCTTCATACATGCCGATAAACGGTTCGTTTGTGACACCGGCCACGCCGAGTTCTTCGGCCTGCGCCACGAGTCGCTCCGGCGGACGCCGCGGGTCGTGCGCCCCGAGCCCTAAGGCCACGGGGACGTCTCCCGCCGATGCAAGCACCTGGGCGGCCAGAGAAAACGCCAGTGCGTTACAATCGTCGTAAGGCAAGAATGCCAATGCGGTGGGCAGGCCCTGTATGCGATAGGCCGCCGTGTTGTATGTGCAAAGCAGATCCGCGCCCCCCAAGGAAGCGCCCCGCGCGGTGAGTCCGCAGCCGACGCCGGCCACGATCAACGCCTCTCCGCTCTCGACCTTTCTCTTCAAACTATTACAAAATTCTTCTCTCTTCATATAGCGCCGCCTCCACGTTTCCACAGCGTCAGGAAGCTCTCTACGACAGCCTGGGAAAACACAGGGTCGTTGATGTTGCCCTCGAGTTCACGGACGGGCACCGCCCCATTTACCGCGCGGTGGATGGCGTCAAAGAGCACCCGATCGCTTTCAGGGCTCTCCCAGGGGCCGCCGGGGGCCTCATATTTATCCAAACCGCCCAGGGGCAGCAGCACTTCTGTGGGCCCCAAAGCCCGCGCGGCTTTTTCGCCCAATTCCTGGCCCAACAGAGCCAATTCTTCGTCGGTCGCCTTCACGGCGCAGACGGTGGCGTTGTGAATGATGAGTTTGCGGCTGGGTACGTTCTTTTCCGGCGGCACACAGGCTACGCCGTTGAAGTTGAGCACTTCAAGCGCGCCGGGCACGACGACCTGCGGGATCCCGCGCTCACCGGCGGCGGTCAAGCGATCGGGGCCCGAAGAAAACGCGCCCCCGAAACGATGGTCGCAAAGCTCAGACGTGGTAAAGTCAATGACCCCGTCGATGAGTCCACTGCGGATCATATCCTCCATGGCCCGACCGCCGGAGCCCGTGGCATGAAAGACGATGGTCTCGAAGCCTTGCGCTTCCAAAATGTCACGCATGTGCAGCACGCCGGGTGTCGTGATGCCAAACATTGTGATGGCCACAAGGGGCTTTTTCTGCCCCTTGGACTTTTCCAATGCCCCTGCGCGGTGTTGCGCCATACCGGCCGCCGCGTGCGCGGCGTTGGCCATCACGAGGCGGGAGAAACCGTTGAGCCCCGCGATGTCGGTGACGGAATACATCATGGCCATATCTGTCCCGCCGACATAGGGTCTCACGTCGCCGGACATCATAGTGGACAAAAGCAACTTAGGCAGGCCCAGCGGAAGGGTCTTCATCGCGGCGCTGATCAAATTGGAGCCGCCGGAGCCGCCCATACCAAACACGGCATCGCAGCGCCCCTCGGCCACCAATTTCTTCAGACAGAACGCTAGCCCACGTCCCATGGCCTCAATGGCCGTGGCCCGGGTGTCGCTGCCTTCCCGGCCATAGCGAATCTCCTCCAGCTCCACGCCGCCCATAGCGGCCACCTGGGACGCTGAAATGTCCGGCGCAAACGGCGGTTCTTCCAACACGCCGGTGTCCACCATCAGCACCTCGCAGCCGGTGTCGACAATACACTGTTTGACAAAGGCATATTCCACACCTTTGGTGTCCAGCGTACCCACTAAAACCACGGTTGCCATATTGATTCTCCTATCTCGCCCTCCGGGGGCCGGTGTGCGTCCGACCCCCGGAAAACAGCGTTATCGAATTTTGAGGTTTTGGAACTGTTCGATGCACTCCCGGATGGCTTTTTCGACAGGCAAACGCTCCACGCTGGAGGCCCCGATGAAGCCGTTTACGTCGGTCTTGTCAAAGCAAACCTGAACATTTTCCGGATAATCAAACGGGCCGCCGTGGCAAACCACGATGATGTCGGGGTTCTCTTTGCGCGCGGCCTCCAAAATGCTCTGGGTGCGCACGCAGGCCCCGTCGAGGTCCAAGGCCGAACCGGCTCCGATCGTGCCGCCGAGGGTCAGACCCACGTGCGCGCCGATGAGATCCGCGCCCGCCGCGGCCATCGCTTGGGCTTCTTTTTCGTTGAACGCGTAAACCGCGGTAAAGATGTCCCGTTTGTTGCAGTTTTCCACAAGTTTGACCTCTTCGGGATATCCAAGGTTCGTGGCGTCGATTTGCTGGCGGAAAATGCCGTCGTAAAGCCCGGTGGTGGGCACGTTTGTGATGCCGGAGAAGCCCATATCCATCATCTGCTCAATGAGCCGGTCGATGTCCCGGTACGGGTCGGCCGCGCCGATGCCGCCGATGAGCGGGGTGTCTTTGATGACTTTGAGCAAGTGTTCACCCAAAACAAGCGTCATCAGATTGGAGTCTCCATAGGCCAGATATCCGGAGAGCGAGCCGTGACCATCCATGCGGAAGGGGCCTGTGTTGTAGCCCATAATCAAGTCGATGCCCGCCTGGTCGGCGATTTTTGCCACAAGGCCGATGCCCGCGCCGCCGATGACGATGGGCTTTTTCTCGGCAATTTTTTTGCGAAGGCGCTCGTTTATTTCCTTTCGCGTGAATTGACGAACCATAGAAATATCCTTCTTTCTAACCTGTTTTCATACAATGGTTGCGCGCCGGACGCTTTCGTTAGCCCACGCCGATGAGCTGATGGGTCAGCGCCCGGTCGGCCATGAGTTTGTCAAATGAACCTTGATAGGCAAACTGGCCGGTGAGCATGACATTTACCTCCTCGGCCACCTTGCGGGCAAAGCTGAGGTTTTGCTCCACGAGCACCAGCGCCATATTTGTCTGCCCCAAACGGCGACAAAAATCAATGAGTTGATCCACAATGACCGGTGCTAGGCCCTCCGAAGGCTCATCCATGATGAGCAATTTCGGGTTTGTTACAAGGGCCCGACCGATGGCAAGCATTTGCTGCTCACCCCCAGACAGGGTGATGCCGCTCTGCCGATAGCGCTCCTTCAAGCGGGGGAAAAACGCGTATACCTTTTCCGCGTCCCAGCCGTCGGGCCCAGGCCGCGCGGCAAAGCGTAGGTGTTCGTCCACGGACAGGGAAGGAAAGATTTTTCGCCCTTGGGGCACATAACCGATGCCACGGCGGGCGATTTTATAAGATGGACGCCCGGTGATGTCTTCCCCGCACAGGCATATCTTGCCCTGGCGCACGGGTGCCATCCCCATGATGGCGCTGACCAGCGTGGTCTTGCCCATGCCGTTTCGGCCAATGATGGCCATCATGCCTTCGGACAACGTCATGGACACGCCCTGGAGGATATGGCTGCCTCCATAGTAAACGTGGAGGTCTTCAACAGTGAGAATCGGTGTGCTCATGACTGGCCTCCCCCAGGTAGATTTGCTGTACCAACTCGTTGTTACGGATTTCTTCCACGCTGCCCTCGGCCACCACCCGGCCGTCGAACATAGCCACCACATAGTCGGCTATCGCAAAGGCCAGCTCGATGTCGTGCTCGATCATGACAATGGTGATGTCCCGTCCCAGTGACTGAATCAGTCTCAGCATCATCTGCCGCTCCTGGGCCGACAGTCCGGCCGCCGGTTCATCAAAAAGCAAGAGCTTTGGTTCGGTGATGATGGCCTGCCCAAACTCCAACTGGCGCCGCTCTCCGTGCGAGAGGGACTCGACTTGTACCTCCAACTTGTCCGACAAGCCGACGGTCTGGGCCGTTTTTTGGATCTTTTCATCAAACGCGCGGTTTTTGCGGTGATGTGCGAAGAGATTTACGTGTTGGGAGGCGGGAGCGCCTCCCAACAACGCCAAATACAGATTCTGCCGAACGCTCAGACCGTTAAACAGCGCCGAAGTCTGATAGGTTCTGCGCATGCCCATGGCCACACGCTTGCGTACCGGTAACCGGGTCACATCCGCCCCAAACAGCTGGATGGTACCAGAACTCACCGGGAGATCCCCCGCGACCAAATTGAAGAGGGTGGTCTTCCCCGCTCCGTTGGTGCCGATGAACAGACGGCGTTCCCCCGGCGCGATGTCGGTGCTCACATCTTGGACAGCTTGAACGCCCCCAAAACTTTTGCTGACATTCCGCAGGGACAAGATGGGTGCAGCAGTGTACTCCATGGGATCACGGTCCTTTCTGCCGGCCGGTCACAGGGCGGTGTTACTGGGCCAGCTTAGCGCTCTGAATGGATTCGACCTTCGGATTTTCACGGTCAAACGAAGGTTGAGACTGATACCACTCGGGATCATAAGGGCCAAACTGTGTCTGGGCTTCATAGGTTTCGGCCACGACATTGCGCAGTTCGCCGTTGACATTTTGCACCTGGGTGATGTAGACGTTTTCGATGACGTTGTGATACTCGTCAAAACGGAAGGGGCCACGAGGGCTGTCAAATTCGACGTCCAGAATCGCGTTCCAGTACGCTTGTTTATCCGACAGATCGCCGCCCACAGTGCGCAGCGAGCGAATGGCCACCTGGGCACCGATGTAATAGTCGGCGGCAAACAGAGAAGAGGGACGGCTGTAACGCTCCGTGAAGCTCTCGTCAAACGCCGTAAACTCGGGATAGGGCAGCACTTGGGCATAGTGGGAACCGGCGTATACGCCTTCGAGCAGGCGACCAGCCTCGGAGGTGAGAATGGTGGTGTCGATGGTGATGGAACCGCCGAGGATCGGAATGTCCATGCCGTAGTCATGGAACTGGTTGATAAAGTTCACCGCATCGCTGCCGCCCAGCGCCACGTAGATGGCGTCAGCGTCGGCGGGGATTTGGGCGATGATCGAGCTGTAGTCGGTGGTACCCACGTTGACCCACAGACGATTGAGAACTTCACCGCCCTTACGGACAAAGTTCATCAGGAAGCCGCCCACCTGGGAGAACGGGAAGTCATAGTCCTCAGCCAGCGTGACGACTTTGCGATAGCCGAGTTTGTCATAGGCGAAATCGCCGAACGGGAACATGGTCTGCGCGCCTGTGTACGCGGTGCGGAAGATGTTGTCGGGCACGCCGCGCATTGTCACGTCTTCGGCGGCGGCACCCGCCACGATGATGGTGGTGTTGGGGATGTTGGACGCGTAGTCCTTCAAGGCAACGGCCTCACCGCCGGACAGGGGGCCTAAGATGATGTCGACGCCTTCGCGTTCGACCAGACGGCTGACCTTCTGGATGCAGAGATCGGGATCGGCAGCGGTGTCTTCGAAGAACAACTCAACTGTTTTGCCGTCGATTTGATTGTCAATCTCTTCAAAAGCCATACGAACGCCTTCCATGCCGTCCACGCCAAGGGCCGCGAAGGGACCGGTCAGAGGTACCAAAACGCCGATTTTAATGGTGCCGTTGTTGCCTGCCGGATTCGGTGACGTTGCGGGTGGTGTTGACCCGTCGGTCGGAGGATTCGGTGACTGAGAGGTTTGATCCGTGTTTGCGCAACCGGTCAGTGCCCCTAGCACCAAAACAGTGGCCACGAGGATGCTCAGAAAACGCTTTTTCATTGGTTCTTCCTCCATATGTTTTATTTTTTCTGGAAACTCACGGGAAATTTTGGTTTTATGGCTCCATTTTGTGACCCCCCACAAATGGTTGCATCCCCAG
>CAYWWF010000096.1:0-7938 GCA_964461745.1 uncultured Oscillospiraceae bacterium
GTGCTGGCTCTGAGCGCGCGGATCTATTTTCCGGAGCAGGCGGAAGGACTCGTTGCGGAGCTGCTGAACCTGTTGCACGAATGCACCCTCTGGCTGAAGGATGTCTTGCGATGGCTGGATGAATCCGCGCGTACACGGGGCATCACACCGAGAGGAATTCTCGACCTGTTGGGTGATTATCTCTTTGACCTTGCCGTGGATGTAGATATTTTCGTGGGGGCTTTCATTACCGGAAGTCGGCCCCCGGTGGTGCCGCTAAGACCGCCGGGGAATTTCCTTGTAAGACGCATTCTCAGCGCGGCGCAAACTATGTTCCGGCAGCAAGGGTCGCTGGTTCAGGCAATGCAGTGGTTTCAGTCTTTGGTCGATACTTTTGAACTGGCCGAACAGGATCTCGTTAACTTCAGCCCGCTAACCCAGCGGGCGAATCGAAAAGCGGAGGCGTTAAAAGGCTTCCGAAGCTGGGCGGGGACATACACTGTCTTTGGAGGGCAGACTCTGGAGGTGGACACCTCGGGCATCTATGAGGTGTTCGCTGACGTGGACGCGGTACCGGTGTATTTGATTGAAAAGAGCGAAGTGCTTGAGAAAGTGATGAGCAGTTTGAACGTGTCTATGTCATGGGGTGGCACGTTTCCTAACATACTTGACTGGAAACCGGATGCGGAGAAGCTGATTCTGTTGCGGAGTACCGAAGATTATATGGCCCGACATGAGTTTGGACACACCTTGGGCTTGGGGGATGCTTACGAGGGGGATACTTTCGGCCCAGGCATAGACGCGTCGCAGTTTGAGGATTTGCAAACATCAGCCAATGTTGGCGGATATCCGGTGGATCAATTTGTTATGAACAATAGAGGCGCTCGCGTTGTCACAAACAACGACATCGAAATGCTTGTCCTTGCCTTTGCCACCGGAAAACGGCAGAATTACCAAGTAGGGCCGTTTAATAAAATTGTTTCCGAAGCCTTGGGGATAGGCAACTGATCTTGTGGGAGGTCGCACACATGCGTAAAACATTATTGATGCTAATGCTCATTGCCAGTCTATGTATCTTATCCGGTTGTCAGGTTGTCGCTTGCATTGTCCAGAACAAAGTAGACGCTGGCATATTTGACGAGAAAGTACAGGAGGCGAAGGACAATTTTCCGGCGGTGCGCGAAGAGCTTGAGAAAGATATTAGCATTTTTTTACCCGCTTTGATCAAAGAACAAAATAGGCCCAAAGATTTGACGGGGATTGGTCTTTCTAAAAATGAAGAAACCATACAAAAATGGATCGAACGGTACGGTGAAGACGTAGGTGGAGCGCTTCAACGGTTGAATCAATATGAGAGTTTTTGGTGGGATGAGAATCACAATACTTTTTATGTGGAATTGTATTTTCACAGGCCCAAAACAGTCCAATATCTTTATGCGCCGGATGTAGACGTCACATTGCAACACGGGCCTCTGGGCATGAAATCTACAGGAGGGATAGAAGATTTAGGCGATGGTTGGTATTTGTACGTTGATTAGATGGATCAACGCCCGAAGACAGGAGGCGTTGGATGGCTTCCGAAGCTGGGTGGGGACATACACGAACCAATTGACGAGCGCCTGAATACGTCCATGTCATGGGGTGGCACGTTCCCGGATATTTACGACTGGGAGTCCGATGCGCAAAAGTTGATTTTGTTGCGGGACACAGAACCGGAAGTGGCCGCGCATGAGTTTGGACACACCCTGGACTTGGGGGACGCGTACAAGGGTTTTTTTCGGGCAGGGTGTGGACGATAATCTCTATACATAGACGAAGAAACAGCGCAAGCACTGCAGGTGATTTGGGATAGTGGATTTGCTTCGATATCCCTTAATGAAAACAATGGGTCTGTCGGGTTGTCTCTAGACAGGGGACGCCCACTTTTGCACTACTTTTACGTCTTTGATCCAATAGCTTACGAAAATCATAAATATGATGCGGAAGAGATTGCCCAAAACTGGTATTTCCGAAATGACCTTGGAACCATTTGACCGACCAACAGGGCGGCACCGCAAATGACGTGGTGCCGCCCTGTCTGGCTTTGGGCGCGGCGCTCGTGTATTTGATTGAGGAGAGCGAAGTTTTTAAATCCATACCCCCCACCGATAAAACGAGGCCGTCCACACCGTGGACGGCCTCGGGCTGCTTGATAAGCCTCGCAGAGTTTTCTGCCGTAGGCAGAAAAAAGAGTTGAATTGTTTTTTCGAGGACATGTGCATCGAAAAAACTCCATAACTCGTTGATTTTCCTCAGAAAATCAACGTTTCCGGCCCACAGGCCGACCATCCTCGCGCCCTCCTCCCCCAAAGCAGGCTTTGGGGGAAGCTTTTTATTCTTCCGTCTGATCCGACGGGGAGATGCGCTCATACGGTCTCGGGTTTTTTGGAAGCACCGGCGGTTTGCCCTGTGGGGCCGACGGCCCGGGGCCCATCGATGCGCGCGGCGGACGCGGAGCTCCGCCAAAGCGGTTGTCGGTTCGAGCGCCGTCGCGGCTGCCGCCGTAACCGCCGTTATAACCACCGTTATAACCACCGCCACTGCTGTTGCCGTAACCCGGGCGGGGTGGACGGGATGCGCCGCCGCCATACCGGTTGTCGCGGTTAAAGGGGGGGCGCTGTCCATCGCGCGGGGGACCGGATCGACCGGGGCCGCCGGGGCGCGGAGCGCCGTCGCGGCTGCCATAGGAACCCGAGGGACGGGGCCGGTCGGAGCCAAAGCGATCGCGCCGCTCGCCGCCGCCCGGGCCACTGCGCCCAAATCCATAACTCGGACGCGCGCCGCCGGGACGCGGGCCACGACTTTCATTCATACGAATCGGTGTGCCGCCGTTTTCACAGGCCACAACCACCTGCCGACGGGGATCTTCGCCGACCGAATAGGTGCTGATGCCCTCCATCGACTGAAGCGCCGTGTGAATCACATGTCGTTCATAGGCGTTCATGGGTTCAAGCATGACACTGCGATGTTCGCGCTGCACCTTCATAGCCACTTTCTGCGCCAGGCGCTCAAGCGCCGCAGTTCTCTTTTCACGGTAATGTTCCACATCGATGATGATGCGCACGGGCGTCTCCGACGCGCGGTTGACATACTGCCGTGTCAGGTGCTGAATCGCGTCGAGCGTCTCGCCGCGACGGCCGATCAGCGTGCCCGAATCGCCGCCGATGAGCTCGATGTATAAGCTGCCGTCGCTTTTTTCCGTCGACTCGGGCCGCGCGGGTGAACGCATATGCTGGAGCAAACCGCGCACATAGCCCTCCGCGCGGTCAATGTGAGATTCTTCAAGTGTGACTTTGACGCGTGCCAGCGTACCGCCGAGCCCCAAAAAACCGGGCTTTGGTTTTTCCAGCACTTCTACGGAAACCTTGTCGCGGTCTACCTGCAACTGTTCCAGTGCCGTATCGATCGCCGCTTCAATGGTTTTCCCTGTCGCTTCCACGATTTTCTCCATAGTACAACTCCTTACCGTCCTGCGGGCTCATTCCCAGCCTGTCCCGCGATTCACTGCGCGGCGGCCCATGCCGCCCCGTCCTGCCGATTCTAAACCGGCTTCTACACGTATCTGTTCTGCTTTCCCCGGCTGTCGATGTGCGTCACAGGGTGTTTAGAAAGTATGTCCGGGGTTTGTTCCCCGACACGGAAAACCCGCGCCGACCGGCGTCCATGACGCCGCGTTGAGGCAATCGCCTGAAGCCTATGCGGATGCCCCGCGTGTGCCGCGGGGCTTACGGTTATTCCTCGTCCGCCTCATCGTCCTTGTTGGACTTGGCCGACGTAGGTTTATTCTTGAGTTTGTACACAGAGGTGCCGGGTTTGCGTTTCTTCTTCTTTTCCTCAATTTCGGCGGCTTTCCGCTCGCGCAATTCTTTTTTCATCGCGTCTTCCGCGGCTTTACGTCGCGCTTCAAACTCAGCTTTTTTCGCGTCCTCTACTTCAAACACCTTGAGATAATACTTCGTCAAATAGTAGTCCTGCACGGCGCCAAAGACGTTGTTGGCAATCCAGTATATACCCATCAGCGCGGGCATGATGAACGCAAAGTAGAGCGAGAGGCCTGGCATAAGTAAGCTCATGAATTTACCGCCCGGCTGGCTCTGCTGCTGCGTCGTCGTAGCGGTCAACTTCTGCGTCAGACGCATCGCGAAGAAAGCCGTGAGGCCTGAGAGCAACGGAATGAGGATGAGCCAGGAAAAGCTCAGCGTCGGTGTCTGAGACAAGTTGAGGCCGAGGAAATTGTAGTTGACATCGATCAGATTCGCGCCCGGGAGCGCCGCCTGGGCCTGCGCGAAATGCGGATGCAAACTCTCCGAGAGTTTGAGCTGGAAGAACGGATCGTTGGCGGCCGGGATGGTGCCGCCGGCGTTCGTGACAATTTGCGCGAGCTTGTCAATCTGCTCACTCGCGAGTCCCATCAGGTTTGTAAAAGGTCTCTGAATGACGCTGTAGAGCGCGATGAGGATCGGGAAGGGCAGCAGCGACCAGAGGCAGCCGCCGGTCATCGAGACGCCCTCTTTTTTATAGAGTTCAGAGACGGCCTGCTGATATTTCACTTTGTCGTTGCGGTACTTGGCTTCGAGTTCTTTGATTTTCGGCTGGATGCGCTGTGTCTGCATCATGCTGCGTTTGCCGCGCGCGGAAAAATACAGCAAAATCACTTTGGCGATCAGCGCAAACAGAATGATGGCCAAGCCATACGAACCGGTGAGCGTCGTAAATGTGCTCAGCAGCCAGGAAAACGGTTTGATGATAAGAAAGTCCCAGATCTGACCCAACGGTCACACCACCTCAGAATATGAGTTTATTTTCACGAGAAACCGTGGGGTCTCCGTCAAAATCGAAATTACCCTGTCATGAGCCATGCGCGCAGGAGCCTTCACCCGGCAAAGCCTCAACAGGTTTGGACTTGTCCGCTCTGCGCATACGCGGCGGCGGCACAGGATCAAAGCCGCCCTTGTGAAACGGATGACAACGCAAAAGACGGCGCAGCGCCAAGTACATTCCGCGCATGGCGCCGTGTGTCTCAATGGCCTCCAGGGCGTAATGAGAACAAGTTGGCTGGAAGCGGCACTTCGGCCCCGAAAGAGGGGAAATCTGCTTTTGATAGCCCCGTAGCAGCCACAGCAAAAAGCGTTTCATCCTTTTTCTCCCTCGGGCTCTCGCCGAGCCTGTCCGCTTGGCGCGGGCGACGGTTGGGATCCAACCGCCTTTGCCGTCGGGCACGAACCGTCCCGAGCGGCTTGTCCGCCCGGTTGGCGGGGCGCAGGTGGACGCGTCGCAGCCTTGGGGGCTTGCGCGCCCGTGTTGGCCGAAGACGGCAGCAGCAGATCCAAGCTTTGCATCAGCGACAAAAAATCCCGCCGCAATAGATCAAACGGCGCGCCGTGCGCGCGCACACGCGCGACGACCACGAGATCAAAGCCGCTCTTAAACATAGACTCGTTGCGTCGGTAGAGCTCTTTGATGCGGCGGCGAACCCGATTGCGCTGAACCGCGCCGCCGACCTTCGCGCCCACGGTGATACCGAGACGATTTTGCCCCCCATAATTCTTTCGCGCATAGAGCGCCAGCAGGGGGCGGGCCGACGTACGACCGCGCGCGTAGGCGCGCCTAAAGTCCCGGTTTTGCCGCAGCGAAACGGTAAAGAGCATCCTGTGGCACCTCTTAGACCATCATCCGCGCCGTGTTCGATGTGACGCGGTGTTGCCTTAGGCCAACGCCTATGGACGGTTTTCCTCAGTTTGTTCCCCATTGGTTTGACAGACAGTCAAGCGCCCCCGGAGCCCACAGCAAAAAACGCCTTAGGCGGCGGGGTTGCATTAGGGGGTGGGTCAAAGCGCCGCCCGGCAAAAGCCGGAGCCGCTCTGGCTCACCCGGCGCGGTCTATCCCATATATAAATAAAGACCTATATAAGGGTATGTCGCGCGACGGGGGACAGTCCCCCGGGTGATACGAGCCGCCAAGTCAAGGCCGAAAGCCGGGCCGCCGAGGCGGCGGGTGTCACTTTGAGCGCTTCCTTGGAGATAAAATGAGCACAGTGTTTTAGGCAGAGAGTTTCGCTCTTCCTTTGGCGCGGCGAGAAGCCAGGACACGGCGTCCGCTCTTCGTGGCCATACGTTTCCGGAAGCCATGCACTTTCGAGCGCTGGCGCTTTTTCGGCTGATAGGTACGTAACAACGATCACACCACCTAGGTCATTTTCCGCGCCGTCCACGACCAAAGCCGAAAAACCGGCGCAGTATAACGTATTATATCTGTAAGGAATCACGCTGTCAAGCAAAATGGTAGGTTTTTCAGCAAAACGGTGGTTCCTTTTATCGGCCTTTGGCAAAATGCGCGGCGTGATGCCGGAGGTATCCAACATTGCCCATTGTTTGAAGAATATGTATTGTTTTTTCTTGGTAAATTGGTGTTTTTCAAGAAATATGGCGCAAAACACGCACATTTTTTTGTCATTCTCACGAAATCTATTGACAGCAAAGATTCACTTCGCTATGCTGGAATTGGACGTACAGCGCTCAAAGAGGTAACACTCAAATTGGGTTGTGAGTGCTGTGAATCGTTTATTTATTGCAATCTCCCATAAATGGGTCGACAAGACCGTACAGATGTCGATTGCTTTATGGAAGATTGGTATTCGGAGGGTACCGTATGTACAACAAAAAACCACTTCTCTGTCTGCTTCTGTGTTTTCTGCTGATCTTGTCCGCGTGCAGTCAGGGTGGTTTCGTGGCCCCCGACGGCGCCCCCAACGACGGACCGACCCCTTCCATCGACCTTTCGCCGTCGCCGACACCCACTGAGATCACCCCGCTGTCGCCGCTGCCGTCTCCCGTTCCCACGTCGGTTCTGGAAGACGAAACCGCGCAGGCTTGGGGCCTCGGCGAGCACGTCAGCCGTTACGTGAGCGCAAGCCGCCCGTATGAATGGTACATAGACCAAGGCACAACCGGCGAATTCTATCTGTCCAACTGCGGCCCGTCCTGCGCCGTGATGGCCGCGACCTGGTATGACGCAAGCTTCAGCCAAACCGTCGAATCCATCCGCGCCGCGCATTACAGCACCGACGACGGCTGGTATTTCCGTGAAATCGCGGAATATTTAACCGACATTGAGATTCCAAGCGTCCACCAGCGGAACATTTCCGCCGAAGCGCTTGTCTCCGAATTGGACGCGGGCCATATCATGCTCATGGGCGTCGAAACCCAGTATCTGACGCATGAGGACGACGGGGTCAGGCGTCTGGGCCGTTATGACCCCGGCGACTTCCGGCACTGCATCCTCATCAAGGGCTACGCCGTCGTGGATGGACAGACCTACTTCGAGATTTACGACCCGAACTCCATTGACCGCCGTTATGACGACGGCACGCTCAAGGGCAAAGACCGCTATTATCTGGCCGAGGAGCTCATCACCGCTGTCAGCAACTACACCAACGATTATATTGTTGTATACAACGACGCCGCCGACCTGGCCGCATTGGATGCTGCGGCCTAACTCGAAAAAACGATGGGGGCAGCATGGATGCTCAACAAACCGAGGTGTATGATCCTTACTCGGGCAACAATACACTTGAAAAGAACGTAGGGAGCGACGCCCTCGTCGCTCCGGGAACATGCGACAACATCCGACCTAGTTTTTTTGCGGGCGCAACGGGGGCGTCGCTCTCTGCTTAGACTGTCAAAAAAGTCTATTCCCGGGCAAGTGTTCAAAAAGCATCGGGGGGAAAAGTGTGAAAAGGGGGGTGGCAAACCCTCTTTTTCACGTCTAAATCCCATCCAAAGATGACAGGCGCGCGCACGCGCCTTCCCAGGCTGAGAATACTATGACAGCCTAAAAGCCGCCTTGACTCACGTCAAGGCGGCTCTTCAGACTGTCAAAGAACCTCCCTTTGTGGGAGGTTCTTTGGTATAATGGGAGTG
>CAYWWF010000097.1:0-6443 GCA_964461745.1 uncultured Oscillospiraceae bacterium
CGATGAATCTCAAAAAGCTCGCAATGTGGGCCTAGGATACGCCTGTTTTTGGTGGGTTATACTCCGTTTTTAGCCCAAAAGCCGCCGTTTGAGGATATCAAACGGCGGCTTTTTTGACGGTCTGACGGCTTGAAACTGTCGTTTCAAGCCGTTTCAGACTGCCGATGTTGTCCAATATGTCGCCGGATGTCTCACTCATTTCCCTGAGATTCTCTTGCGCCAATTCCCACAAGGTGCTTCTTCTGCTCCTGCCGCTTTCGGACGTCCTCCCGTGGCAAAGGGATCAGCAGGGATACCCGGAACTGCCTTCCCTCGTGCGCAAAGCGACACAGTCCACCGTGGCTTTCCACAATGCGTGTGACCGACAAAACGCCAAGCCCAAAGCCCTCCCGCTTGCGGGAGATGAAAACATCGCCGTGTTTCCGAATATGACCGTCAAAGCTGTTGTTGACCACCAACCGAAGTTCTCCATCCTGCGCTTCGCCGCGCAGATACAGCATGCGGCGCCCGGTATCCTGTCGGGACAACGCTTCCATCGCGTTTTCCAACAGGTTGCCGAGAAGGATACACAACTCGTCGCTGGGGAAATCAAGATCGGGTGGCAGAGGGAGTCGGACGTCGTAATCCGCGCCCAGTGTTTTGGCCGTGGCGGCATAATGGCGCAGTACCGCGTCAGCGGCCAGATGGTCGGAATAGGTGGTCACCTCGCCTTCCAGTACGTGGGAATCATAGGCATTGAGGTATTTGAGGATCTCCGCGCTTTCACCACGATTGGCGAAATGACGCAGGACTCGGGCATGGTGGCGCAAGTCGTGAGCCAAGGCACGGGATTTTTCAATTTGCTCCGACATCTGGCGATAATGCTCCTTTTGCAGCGACATCTGTCGCTCCATTTGAAGATAGTCCTGCTCATAGGCAAGGCGGAAGCGGTAAGCCGACAGCGCGTCCTGCCAGAGTGCTGTCGCCAAAAAAAGCACCAAAACACCGCCACCCACTTCATTCAGCCAGCCGCCATAAATGGGCTCATAGAGGGGAAGCAAACGATCAAAAATCAGGAAAACCGCAAGCCCCACCGCCCCGCAAAAAAGCGGAGCCGCGTATTTGAGCCGGTTCAAAAGCGCCCAAACAGAAAGCCCGAGCAGCACGGCAGCGGCATAATATTTGAATCCGAGGGAGAACAGCGAAAACACGCTGGCGCTTTCCATAGTCCATAGCGCGGCGGCCAAACCCCGCAACCCGGCCAAAAGCACACCCAAAGCGCTGGGCACAGCCAGCCAAAACAGCGTTCTGTTTCTAAGTCCGCAAAGGTTGCCATAAAGTAGCAACGCAAGCATCCATATAGCGTATAGACAGACGAGCTCCAGGGGGTAGAGTGGCAAATAGCCAGTTATTAACACCCCATGGTAGAGCGGGTAACCGGTCGACACCCCGAAGCAGAGGCAGCACAACAGCATCAGTATCCCACGCAAACGGTTTCCCCGTATGGCAAAGGACGCCGAGAAAATGACCCCAAAGAGTGCCAGCAACACCAATGCGCTATGGAGCAGCATACGGTTTTCCCGCGCGGAGGCTACCGCCTGGGCTGTCCCAAAAGCGGGCGGGTAGGTGAGGCCGCTGTACAGGCCGGAAAAATCACTGACCGCCAACAGAAGCTCCACACTATCCGCCGCGGTAAAGTTGACTATGCGGCTGCCGATGCCCTCACGATAGACATCCGCTTCAGGCACGCCGAGGGCCAGCATTTCACGTTCGCCTATGTACAAGCGGCAGGCTGAAAAGATCTCCGGCAGCTCTATGGCGTAATCCCTGGGCTCGGGAGGCAACGTGATCCGCAAGCGATAGGTGCCGCTGCCTTGGGGAAAATCGCCTGTGCGTCCGATGTCCACAAAGTAGCGATACACACCCGCCGTCTCACCAGGGGAGAGCAGTACACCCGGGTACAATTCCCACTCCCGCACAAGATAGCGTACAGGGTTATCTGTAAGGTCCTGTTCGGAGAGAATAAGAACGCCGCTGATGGGCTGTGTGGCGGGGTGGGTGTATTTGTTGTCATAGCGGTAAAGTGTCAAGCAGAGCAGAACGCTGAACAATACAGCACAGATCGTCAATAATATACGTTTTCTATCCACCGCGCCGCCTCCTTAAAAAGAGCGGTACACCCACGGCGGCGACGGGAAGTAGACCCAGTGCTCCCCATACGGGCCAAGGTTGACTCTTTGGCAGGGCGTTTTTTTCGATGGGTGTGGGTGATGAAGGCGGCGTAGCCGATGGCTCCGGCGACGCTTCCCCCGCAGCGGAAGCAGGCTCCGCCTTAGGCGATTGGCGTAGGAAGTATGTACCGGTGGCGGTGATGGTGCAGCGTACCGTCTTACTGCCCTCGTCCCATGGGGCTTCTGATACACATTCCCCCCACGCGTCATACAGAGCAAGGCCTTTTCCGTCGGAAAGGGGCACGCGCACCCCTGTTTCGGGTAGGTCAAAAATCTCTTGTCCATTGGCAAACAAACTGAGCCGAAAGGCAGTTGCTTCGGGCCGCTCGATGCGTACTTCCAAAAGCTGATTGTCTTGCAGTGAAAGATCCTGCAAGAAGTCGGCGGACAGCTCCACCGCAATCCCTTGTTTTTCAAAGAGGATGGTGCTATCTCCAAACGCCAGCATTTCACGCAGACGCGCGCCGGAAAGAATGGTGGTCGTCGGGGTAACTCGCTCTAGGGGCGGCTCCTCCATCACGTCAGGCTTTGGGCCTGGCGTGGTGGGGAGTTCGGACTGGGGCGGTTGTTCAGAGGGGATGATCACTGGGGTCTCTACGGGCCCATTGGATGTTGTGGGGTCGTCACCCGGGTTGGGTTTGGGTTCAAATCCGGGCTGAGGTTCGGGTTCGGGCGTCGATTCAGGCTCCAGGGGCTCGGGTTCCGGCGTCGGTTTAGGCTTCGGGGTTGGATCGGGTTTGGGGCCGGGTTGAACGGTGTCGGGGAATTCCTCCGACGGGGTTACACTACCGTCGCGGTCGCCGCCGATGGTATAGCTGCTGTAGCCCATGGTGTCGGTGGTTATGTGTAGCAAGTTGGACGCCCGACCCTCGTAGGAGAGGTAGACCGTGTAGGTCGTGTTTTCCTGGGCCCTATAGGGAATAAAGAACAAAAAATCTGCGCCGTAGATAAACAGGCCACTTTTGCTATAGAAATGAAATCTCTCTTCCCCATCCTCGTCCTCTTGCGCTTCGGTGTCGTCAATCCAGGTGGTGCCGTTATCGGTGGAATAATACAAGCAGATTTCCTCGGGTTTCGGAACCTTCCACAGCCACGGAAACCGCGGATTGCCCATCCGGTCTTTGCCCGCGTAAAAGGACAGCTCGATGAACTTTCCCTCTGAGACGGTAACTGGGTACACAGGCTCTACAAAACCCTTAGGAAGAATAATGTTGGCGGGCAACAACAGTCGCCCGGTGAGCTGTGTCCGGCCCGGAGCAGATGTGTTGAGAGCTTGTGTCCCCCAGTCCATTGGACAGGTGAATTTTCCCAAGCCCTCCAGCGTCAGATCCAAATAGGTTGGCAGGTCGCCGTCGTGATAATCCAGCAGCGAGTCGGTCGGCTGGCCCACACGCAAAAGGCCCGCCGCGCCGGGGGTGAGCGCAATGATTATATTGTCCTCATTCAGGGTGTAGGATGGGCTTTCGGGGTAGAGCGGTAAAATATTAAAGGGAACGGCATCCATCGCCTCGTCTAAAAAGCGAAACCCATCGGGCGGCACCACGCGGCCGATCAACGTTTGGCCCCCCATCGTCACATCGAGGCTCGACAGCGCTTCCTCCCACGACACGGGAAAGGAGAGGGTGGAGCCGTCTTGCATAAGACAACGGATTTCTTGGCGCAAGTGTTCTTCCTGCTTAATCAATACACTATCGGCCTCATGCACCCAACGCCAAAAACGCCCGTTTTCATAAAAACGAACCGCTGCCCAATCGCCACCTAGGATGGGTTTGAGGACAATCCGGTCGTTTGGTATGTCTGGCGCATCCGCCGCAAAGGCCATGATGTACATTGGCACAAGGACAAGCATCAGGACAAGGCCTATCGAGACAACTCGTTTCATGACTGTCCCTCCTGTTGCAAAAAGCCCACGCGGTAACTCAGATACGCCTCTCGCAGTTCCCGGCGGCCTTTCGCCCGTAACGGTAGTCTGCCACCGTCCTGGAGCAGACAGTCAGCCTCCCGCAGCTCGGAGATATAATCCATATTGACCGCCAAATTGCGGTTGCACAGCAGAAATCTATCGTCGGAGCGCAGCCGTTCGAGCACCTCACCGACTGGTTCATCCACGGAAAGCGCGCGTTCCGGCAGGTGTAGCACCGTCTGTCTGGCGGTACAGTCAAGATAGATAATCTCTCGGAGCGGCACATTGACCGGTATGCCGCCGCTGTGAAGCAGAATACAGCGGTTGTCCCGCATTAGTTCCTTACAAGCGGTATCCATGGCTTCGCAAACGTCCTCGTAGCTCAGAGGTTTGGTCAGATAATACGCGGCCCGCACACGGTAGCTCTCCACGGCGTGGGTGTGGCTGGTGGTGGCGAAAATCAGCTTGCACTTCGGATGCCGGGCGGTAAGCTGCCGCGCCACGTCCATACCGCTTTCGCCGTCTAAATAGATATCCAAAAAGGCAAGGTCGGCCGGGGTAGAGTCAAAAACATCAAGGAGATTTTGCGCTCTACCAAAATGGACAAAATCCGCCACAAGCGCCCGTTCGCGGACGTAGCGCGCGAGCAGCGTAAGCAGTGTCTTTGCTTCGTGCTCCTGATCCTCCAAAACCGCGATCCGCATGATATATCTCTCCCAAAACAGGGGATTTATTATTTCCCCTGCCTGTGGCGGGGGAAAATATAAAACTATTTTTATATTGAATTGTAACGTTGTACCCAATATTTTAACACCATTTTGTGGTTTTTTCAATTTGATTTTCTAACCAACTCTGGGTGTTTCAAGGGTGAGAAAGGGGGCTGCTTACGATGTTTTCGTAAGCAGCCCCCAGACCGTCAAAAAAGCCTCGCAGAGTTTTCCGCCTTTGGCGGAAAATAGTGTTTCATTGTTTTTCCGGGGACATGTGCATCGGAAAAACTCCATAACTCATCGATTTTCCTCAGAGAATCGATGTTTCCGGCCCGCAGGCCGGTCCCAAATTTGTCAAAGAATCCAGCGTAGCGAATCTTTGACAACCTGAGGGCTGCTTACGATGTTTTCGTAAGCAGCCCCCAGACCGTCAAAAGATTTAACCAAGATGACATGATTTTGAAAAACTGGCAATGTGGACGTAGGACACACTACTATTTGCTTGCTATTGCGATGAAAGACGTAAGCCATCGCTTTGACTTCCTAGTCGGTGGTTTTTTTGTTGAACGCAAGCAGACGCGCTCCGTTCCTAAAATCTAATTGAAACCCAACAATTTTTCCGCGTTGCGACAATAAACCTTTTCTCGATCCGCGGGATCGGGGAAATAGAGCGGTACTTTTTCTATCACGTCGGCGGGGGAGAACCAGGGGCTGTCGCTGCCAAACAAAATGTGATCGACGTCGAATGCTTGGGTGACGGCGTGGATGTTCTCGGGGGACTCGTGCAAGAGGCTGATGCTGATGTCGAGGTACACGCCAGTATCAGTCAGATGCTCTACGACCTCACCAAGACGCTGAAAGCCGCCCATGTGTGCGGCCACAAATTTGACGTTTGGAACTTGCCCAAGCACCCGCCGTAGCCGCTTGGGCGTACATCGTGTGAGTTTGGGATATGCCACGTCGAACCCGGCGTGGCTGACGACCACAAGGCCCAAGTCGGCCGCCGCGGCGATCATTTCTATGGCCGCAGGGTCATCGATGAAATAGCCCTGATAATCCGGATGAATCTTGATGCCCTTGAGGCCCAAATCGACAATGCGTTTCAATTCTTCGCGCCAATCACCAGCGGGATGCACAGAGCCAAATGACATAAGACCGTCTATGGTTTGCACTTGTGCGGCAAAGGTGTTGATGGATTTGCTTTGTGACGGTTTTGTGGCAATCGGGAGTACAAGGCTCTGCGAGATACCGCAGGCGTGCATGGATTGTAAAAGATCGTCCACGCGCCCCCCGAGCACCGGCGTTATGCCGCCCAGACGCACAAGTGTTGACATGGCGGCGTCAGCCAAAGCGTCGGGAAACGCGTGGGTGTGGAAGTCGATGATTTTCATAGGGCACCTCAAAGGTATATTTTTATAAAGATTTGCTGCAATTTAAAATGCCAAAGGCCTCCCATGTCAAAAACCGCCGGAACTAGGGCGGCCCTTGACACAGGGGGCCTTTTAATACGCGGACGGCAGACATTGCATTACGGTTGGCAAAGGTATTGCGTTTTATCGAGATGGAGGCTGAGGGTTCTCACCAGTTCGACGGAATCAATCGGTTTGGCCAGATGTCCGT
>CAYWWF010000097.1:6543-7931 GCA_964461745.1 uncultured Oscillospiraceae bacterium
GGCAAGCCCATATTCTCGTGGGAAAGTGCTCTGTGTGGCGCCGCTGTCTTCAGGTGAAGTCATAAGGACAAATCGACAGGAGGGCAACATACCTTTGAGGGCTTTGGTTAAGACCAAGCCGGGCAGGCCCGGAAAATTGTTGGCCATGAGGACGAGGGCATAGGGTCGGTTTTCTTCCCGCGAACGTTTGACGGACTCCATGGCTTTATTGATCGTAAGTGCGGTATCGCAAGACAAATGGAAACCGGACAGGATACCGGTGAGGTAGTCCAGGGTGTCTTGCGCGCCGTCGACAACCAGGATGCGCAGATCTGTGCGCGGCTTGGGGGAGGGGCTGCTCTCCGTTTCGGCGTTGTTGAGTGCGTAAGGCAGTTGCACGGTGAAATAAAAGGTGCTGCCGAGTTCCGGCGTGCTTTCGGCCCAAATGTCACCGTTCATGAAGTCCACGAGGCGCTTGGAGATGGCAAGACCAAGACCGGTGCCGCCGTACTTGCGGGATATACTGCCGTCGGCCTGTTCGAACGAGAGAAAAAGTTTGCTACGCTGCGCCTCTGTGAGACCGATGCCACTGTCCCTCACAGCGATTTGAATCGTACAGAGAGCGCCGTCAAACGCCAGAGCTTCGGCTTCGAGTGAAATGGAACCTTGATCGGGTGTAAATTTTACAGCGTTGCTGAGAAGATTTGTGACCACCTGAGAAAAACGCAGAGCGTCACCGATCAAAGTCGGCGGGACGGCGTCATCGACTTGCAGTGTAAACTTTTGGTTCTTTTCCTCCATCTTGACGGCGATGACGTTGCAGACGTCCCGTAGCGTCTTCCGGAGTGAAAAGGCCTCGTTTACCAGTTCGAGCTTATTGGCCTCGATTTTGGACATATCTAAAATGTCGTTGATGAGCGCAAGCAAGTGTTTCGACGCGCTGTCGATCTTGACCAGACAGTTCTTGGCTTTCGAAGCGTTCTCTGCGCCAAGCCCGATCTGCGTCATGCCAATGATGGCGTTCATCGGTGTGCGGATCTCGTGGCTCATGCGCGAGAGAAATTCGCTTTTTGCGGCGTTGGCGTTTTCGGCGACTTGGATGGCCTGCTTGAGCTCTTCCTGCAATTGCATCATGCGCGTGACATCGATGCAGTCACCGACCACGCCGACTGTGCGGCCACGAGAGTCCTTGATCGGAGCGGAGTGGACGCTGAAAACGGTCTTGTCAAACGTGGCGATCCAATCCTGTGGGCCGTCACGGAAGGTCTTCTCCACGCCTTCAAAGATGCCCGGATAACGCGCGGCCACAACATCGAGCGGTTGTCCCACCAAATCGGACGGAGAGACATGAAGCTGATGAAGAAACAGTCCGTTGAACAGCGCGACACGGCGCTTGTTGTCAATGCTCC
>CAYWWF010000098.1:0-6081 GCA_964461745.1 uncultured Oscillospiraceae bacterium
GCAATACTTTGTGTATTAACGAATTTTTAGGTGCAGGCAGGCGGAAAAAAGACAAGTTTACTATCGTTATTTCTATCAGTGTTTCGTATAACATTGTATCCCGGAATGGGGGCGAAGTTACCCCAGATTGCTCGCTGTGGTTCGTTTGTCCAAAGCGCTCCATATGAAACAACACATCTGTGGAACGTTTACTGTCCCACAGATGTGTCAAAAAAGACAATCTGCTGCCACAAGTGCGTGGCCCGGCGCATGATGACTCACCGCCTGCTCAGTGTATCGTGGGCCTCGAGGCGTCTTGGCCAACGCGAGGCGCAGTATGATTCAGGTGAAAACCAACAGTGGATGTACAACATGTACATCATTGCTCCATCAACATATCATATTTTTTGATGAATTGCAACAGGAAAAAACGATGGGTCAAGACAAAGTTTTTGTTTTATCTCCGCCCCCCCGCCGACTTGAGAGCCAACGGGGGGCGGATGCATTCGGAGGCAAAACTGGGAATTGTGCTATTTCACGGTGACGATGACCGCCACCGATACACCGGTGAGGCTGTCTTTGACGGTGATGACGGCCGTACCGGTCTTCAGACCGTAGAGGACGCCCTTGTCATTGACGGAAACCACCGACGCGTTCGAGGAAGCGTAGCTCAGCAAAGCTGCACTGTCGGTCGGCGTGATCGTAACCGCCGCGCCGAGGTCGTAGGTGCTGCCTTTTTTCAGCGTCAGGTTGGGGGCCGGGACAGAAATCTTCATGGCCTCCAGCTTTTCTTCCGTGCTCTGATAGCTGTAGCTGTCATAGAGCTCCTTGATCTGGCTATCGGTCAGCGCGGCGTTGAAGAAACGGACATCGTCCATCCAGCCACTGAAACAACCGTCGGCTGTGGTGTTGATGCTCCGACCGCCCAGGGAGAAGAAGCTGGTGGCGGTGCCGGACCAAGCCGCAGAGTTGGTTTGACCCATGTTCTGGCCGTTGATGTAATAACGAACTTTGTCAACGCCGACGGAAACGGTGACCATGGTCCACTCATTCGCGCGGATGGGCTCCACAGGAATGCCAGCATAGAGGTTGAAGGAACCTTCCGTGATGAAGCTGTCGCCCAAGCGGAACTGGCCTAAGTAGCCGCCCCTCTCCGTGGTGCCGGGGATGCCGTAGGATCTAAGGATCAGCCAGTCGTTGTAGTTTGTGCCGTTCGGTGCCGCAGAGAAGAGCTGCTGCTGACGGAGCACGTTCTCGGGCTTAATCCACATCGTGAGAGTGAAGGTTTTGGCGTTGCCGTATTGGAAATTGTTCGCGTCGAGGCGCAGGTAGCTGGTGCTTTCGATGGGGCTCGGCAAAATGTCGGTCACGAGCGCCGGGTCTCTTAAGTAGCTGTCAAACTTCAAAGCGCCTTTGGTATTGCCAACGCCTTCATTGAAGTCAATGGATACGCCGTTCATCGAACTGACACCATATGCGCCGGTTCTCTCGAGGTCGGACGCGCTGTTGAAGTCGTAAGTGAACAGGGTGTCAGACAGGCTGGCCCACTTCGCATACAGCGTCATGTTGCCGGAGATGCGGTTGAGTTCCGGATACCAGGGTTTCGTCAGCGCGCTGTCGATGTACCAGCCCACGAAGACGTCTCTGGCCTTTGTGGGATTCATCACGTAGCCGATGGTGTTGCCGACCTGGCGGGTGACAGCGGAGATTTTGCTGCCGCCATTTACCTCAAAGTTCACGGTCACGCGATTGGACGTGGCCCAACCGGCATAGAGGGTGATGTTCTTCGTCACGGCATTGGTGGTAAACTGCCAGAGGGTCGTGCAAGCCGCGTCGACATACCAGCCCGTAAAGATGCTGGAGGCCTTCGTCGGGACCGGCTCGGTGATGCGAGTGCCGGACAGGATGCCGCTGAGGGCCGAAACAGCGCTGCCGCCGTTGCTGTTGAAGGTCACAGTGAACTCAGGCGTCCACTGCGCGTAGAGAATCTCGTTGGCTTTGAGTACATCGTTTGCGAAATCCCACGGGATGGAGAGCTGATAGTTTCTAAACCAGCCGGTGAGACGGTAGCCCGGGCGGGCAATCGTCGCGGGCGCTTGAATCAGCCCGTCAAAGTCAAAGGCGACAACGGTCGGGTCACCGGTGCCCCAGTTGAAGCTGACGTTCCGGGTCTGCGGCGTCCAAGTCGCGTAGACAATCAGGTCGCTGTCAATCGGTGCATCGGCAACGAACGCGTCACCTGCGCCATCCACCCAACCGGCAAAGTTGTAGCCGATCTTCATGGGCGGCGTGGGCAGCGAAACGGTGCCGCCGGGCACAACGGTGATGACAGCAGGGCTGGCGTCGGCGTCGGCGCCCGCGCCGGAGAAGGTCACGGTGACGACTTGCGTGAGGCCTGTAACACTTGCGCTGCGCGCCGCGCCGTCTTTGTAGCGCAGGGTTACGATGACGTCGGTTTTGCCGATGGCCTCGGTGAAGGGCTTGTACGAGAAGACAACCTTCTTATCCGCGGCGGACACTTGGGAGACAGTCAAGGCTTTGACACCCAAACCATCGTCATAGGTTGCGGCAAAGTAGTCGCGCAGGTTGGTCGGGAACGCGGAGAAGGTAGCGGTGAGGGTGCCGAGGGTGTTGTCCACCGCAAGCTCCGTGACGTCCACGGGCTGCACGGTAAAGCTGTCCGAGACAGGTGGCGCGCCGTCGATGATGGTCGCGGTGATCGCGACGGGTTCGTCGTTGTACTGCAATACGGTGATGAAGCCGTCCTTCGAGACGGAGACGGCACTGTCATCGC
The DNA here is from genome assembly GCA_964461745.1 of uncultured Oscillospiraceae bacterium. Taxonomy (GTDB): domain Bacteria; phylum Bacillota; class Clostridia; order Oscillospirales; family UBA929; genus JAVBPF01. Next base: position 2,774 of record CAYWWF010000098.1, read on the forward strand.
CGGACGCCCAAGCGATTTTCACGTTCGTGGCTTCAGGCGGCACATAGGTGGTTACCAGTTGATAGGCTTCGCCAATGCCGGCGTACAGCGTCTCATCGCTGCCGACGATGGTGAGAGCCTCAACCGGAGTGCCGGTTACCGTGAGAGCGCAGCTCGCGGAGACATCTTTTTTGCCGAGGGAGTAGGCCGTGATGATGGCTTTGCCGGAGCCCATGGCGGTCACTTTGCCCGTTGGGCTCACGGTGGCGACCATCTCGTCACTGGAAGTAAAGACTACGTTCTTGTTGTAGGTGTTCTCAGGGGCGACGGTGGCAGTGAGGTTCAGAGTTTCACCGACGGCCAGTGCGGCGGATTCCGCGCTGAGCGTGACACTTTCGGCGTTTACACTCAGGTCACCGGCGGCGTCAATCGCGCCGGCCTGGTAGATCCAAACATAGCGACCGCCAAAGGTGGTCGTAAAGCGGTTTAAGTTGGTGGTTTGCTGCTGAATGCGGACATACTTGGCCACAACGGGCTCAAAGCTCGTTGTCCAAATGTACCCGGTCAGATTGCGGAACACACTGAAACCGTCTTTACTGCCGGTGGGATTTCCGTAAGCATCCACAATGGTGACCGGTGTATAATTTACACCGTCCATACTGGTGAAGATCTTGGTTTCCCAAACGGTGCCGGTGATGAGGGTTGTAATGGGCATGTAGTCAATGGAGCTGATCAGATACTCGCGGCCCAGTGAGACGTCCAGGTTTGGCTTGTTGCCGGCCGGCACTTCACCGGCGACAACGGCGGAAAGGGCGACGTTGGAGCTGGAAGCCGTCACCGCAGTATCCGCAAAGTTGACCAAGTTGGCAACAGTGCCGGAGCCGTTGGCCAGCGGGAAGATCACCCCGTTGGAGTCCGACTGTGACCACGTGGCGGTCATGGGAGCGCCGTTGGGCACACGTACGCGCGCGGGTTTGGTGGTACCTCTGACGGGCGTTGTCCAAGCACTGGCACCGGTCAGACCGAACGCGCGGACGCGATAGGTGTGAGAGCTTACATTTGTGAGCTTATCGTGGAGGAAGGTGGTGTTCGAGCTCTTCACGATGGTTTCACCGTCGATTTCGACTTCGTAATACTTCGCGCCGGGTACGGCATCCCAAGTGACTTCGAGCTTCGCGCCAGCCACAGCGGCCATGAGAGTGGCTTGATTCGCGCTGGTAAATCTGGGACGGACATCATCTTCGATGGCCGCGATCTTAACATTCTGGGGCAGCGGGAGACTTAAGTCGGTCAGTTCCGTCTTCGTGGGTACGACGCAGGTGTCAACCCAGACCACGGTTTCGGCGTCTGTCAAACGCATCGGGGTTCTGACATACAGAATGCCGCCGCGATCGTTTTCGTCGAAGAACCAGCCGCCGCGGTTGTCCTCGAGATTCTTCAGCGCTTCGAGGTTGTTGAAGGCCGAGAGGGCCATGTCGCCGACTTTGACAACACCGGGTTTCGCGGCGGTGTGGATGGTCAACAGATTCTTGCGCGCGTCGACTTGACCGATGAAGCCTTTGCCGGTGGCCGCTCCGATGGTGACGGTCAGCGGGCCGACACCGGACACGGGCGCGTCGGAAGTGATGTTTGTGAAGGTATATTCGTCTTTGGTCTCATATTTGAGGGTGTAGCCATCGTCTTCATACAGATCGAAGCTGGTTTTTCCCTCAGGATAAATGTCTAGGATCAGTGTGTCGTTGACCTTGATGGTTTTGCCGTTTTTGTCGGTGTAATACTCTTGACCGTCGTAGATGTATTCCTGGGACATCGGGACGATGGCACCGGCGCGGGCGAACATCGGCATGATGTCATAGGGGGCGTCCATGCTGATTACATCCGGGCCGTAGTAGTTGTCGCCGGTCCAGTAGTCAATCCAGCGGCCTTCCGGCAGATAGATGTTCTCACGGGTCGTGTCGTTGGCGAAAATCACCGGGGCGGCCATGAGCCAATCGCCGGTCATGTACTGATACTGTGTGGCTTTGCCGTAAGTGTTCACGTCATTCTGGAAGTTGTAAACCATCGGGCGAACCAGCGGTGCGCCCGTTTTGGCGGAATACTGGATGTAGGAGTAGATGTAGGGGACGAGCTGCTGTTTGAGCATCAGATACTTGTGGTTGATGTCGAGCTCTTCGTCTGTGTGGTGGTATTCAGAACTCGGGCGTTTGTCGGCCGAAGCACGCAGACCGTTCGGCGGGAACTCAGTTGTCGCGTTCGGGCCCGCGTCTTGGCGGTTACCGGCCGCGGCCCAAGCCTTGTCGATTTCGGCGTAGCTTACGCGGTTGCCCCAGTTGCTCATCGCGTAGTTCAGCGGCATCAGGGTCTTGGACTGGAGGTCACGGACATAGACGCCCGGATAGTCGGCGTAAATCGCGGCCTGATCGTTGAAGGAGTACGGGAAACCGGACATACCGGCACCCGTGAAGGTCGGAATGTGATAGGCGGTGTAGTCCAGCGTACCCATCTGGTCGCCGCTCCATACGGTGGAGTAACGCTGTACACCGGTCCAGCCATAGACGGCGATGACAAAGCCGCGCTCGCCGTCGGGATTTTCGTCGGTCTTGGAATACTTTTCAATGTTCTCAATCAAACGGCGGTAGCAGGCCATCGGCCCCTTGTTTCCGCTCTTGCCGCTGGACCAGGCCACATCGACTTTATAGACGCGTGCGCCGGAGAGAACCTGGTTCTTGAGCTCTTCGTTAAAATAGGGAGCCCGAGAGTCGTTCGTGGTTGCGGAGGGGGGATAGCCGTAGGTATAGTTGGCGGAGGTATACTTTGCGGGCTGTCCGACCCAGAGGCCGAAGCGAATGCCGTATTTGCGGAGTTCGCGGCCCAGGACGTCCAAACCGCCGGACGGATGCGTGTACTTGTTGTATTCGCAGCCGTAACCGTCGTTGGGCAGAAACCAGCTCACGGGTGTGTCTTTGTTCAGGTATTCATTGATATAAGAGTCGACCACGCCGACGGTGCCTCTGTCGAACCAGAAGCCGCCGAACGGAGTTTGCCAGGGTTGGTAGTTGCCGCTGGTTTCGGAGCCGACGTTTTGCGCGTTCGAGGGGTTGCCGCCCTGATCTCTCGTGTCGTTGAGTTGACGGTAGGCGCTGGCGTCGCCGATGCCGATGGCCCAGCGCGGGAGCATCTTGGGGCGACCTGTAATTTCGGTGAAGCCATCCAAAATGTGATCGAAAGTCGGGCCGTAGAAATAGTACGCGTCGAAACGGGCTTCGGAGTGCAACGTTTCATAGTAGTTGGGGGACAGGGAGAAGTCATAGGCGCCGTTGGCAACCGTG
>CAYWWF010000098.1:6181-7836 GCA_964461745.1 uncultured Oscillospiraceae bacterium
CGTTTCATAGTAGTTGGGGGACAGGGAGAAGTCATAGGCGCCGTTGGCAACCGTGTTGCGGAAGACACCGTAGCCCTTCGTGCTCATGTAAAACGCCGAGGGGTTCGGTACACCGTTGGGCATCCACGTGCCGTCGCGCTGGATGACCATGCGGCGTCCCCTGTGGGAGAGGTTGCCGACTTGCATACCGCCGCCGTAGAAGTCTTCGCCCGCGTCGGACTTCATCACCTGCGTGGCGTTGGAGGTGGACATATGTATGGGCAGGTTCTCTTCCCACACGGTACTGTCGTCAGCGGCGCTCAAAAGCTTGAAGGTAAATGTAGCTTTATTGGCTCTGAGTTTTACGGTATCTGTCACAAATTCAAAGTAGCCGTCGGTTTCCGTCAGGGTGACGTCGGGCGCTGCGCCGAAATCGCTTTTGACGACAATGTCAAATTCCTCAAACTCATCTCCGCCGATGTCCCAAATCTGGCTCGCGGCGATCGGGGTGGTTTTTTCAATAAAGTCACCGGTGCGGTTGTTGGCCACCCAAATGCGAAACAGGTCGTCCGTATAGAAGACCACCCGCACTTTTTCGTTGGCGGTCGTGACAAAGTCCCAGGTCTTGGTGTTCTCATTGTACGTGGTGTTTTCCGTGACCTTGCTGATGGGGCTCAGCATGGTGCCGGTGGCGGCGGACGCCGTGGGCAATCCCATGGGAAGGAATTGCAAGACGAAGAGAATGGCCAGCAAAACAGCCACTTTACGACCGGCACCTCTCTTGAACTTGGAAGTGCCTTGGATGTGTCTCAACACAAGTGAATCCTCCTTCGTACTTTCGTGGTAAACCAAAACGGAAAAACAAAATCAAACCGATTTGTTTGAGCAACCGATTTGTTCTATGATATTCGTATGATTACCATGCCTTTGTGTGCTTTTAATAAAAGAAAATAGCGTAAATTCGTGTTTATCTTTTGAAATACTCACCTCCGGATTGGTTTTGGAATTCGACACAGAATCCCATCATAAGGAAAATAGCGCTAAAACATACCTCCTTTTTCCAGATTCCTCTCCCGTCCATACAAAAGAGGTTGTCTTCGGCTTCCACGGCTTGCAATGGCCGAAAGAAACCCATTCTCGAAGCTATCATATCAGCATTGACATCTCCTGTATTTGCACAATGCTTTTGAATTAATTGTTTATAGTTTTGTTTATTATGTCACCATTTGCGCCTGTGTGCGCTATTTGTCGATTTTTATCGACTGCCTCAAAGTTATCAAAAATGAATATGTGAAAAAGTGCAATGATAAATAAGAAATAGTAATTTTTCAGTTTGGATCGAGATAAAAGCGATGCATTAGGTAGATTTACCACAATATGCAACCGAAAGTGGGGATATGTCTCAGAGGGAAGCAAACACATAGTATGCTAAATCGTCACCGAAAAGCTGTTTCTTGTAGACGGTGCTCAAAAAAGGAAAGATTGAGAAGTATGATTGGCTGCATAAACGAAATCCAAAAACAGGAAAACGCGTTTGTGTTTTGGTCATTGTGGAAGAATTGTAGGAATACGGCTTGTATTATGCCGGAAGACGCCCCAAACAAAAAATCCTGCTGAATGTGTGATATGCTCCCCTTAAAGTAGACAGTGGAAATAAAAAACCACTGTTACGGAAA
>CAYWWF010000099.1:0-7766 GCA_964461745.1 uncultured Oscillospiraceae bacterium
GGTAACGCCGACGACAGCCGGGTTCGAGGAGGTGTAGCTCAGCGCGGACACCGCGTCCGCCGGACTCAGGGCTACCTTACCGCCGAGGGCATAGGTGGTGGCTCTCTTGAGCGCAAGGCTTGCGGGGACTCGCAGTTTCAGGCCCTGCACGGTGGGGGCCCAGAGTGCGGTCAAGGTCAGGCCGCCGCTGAGATTACGGATCAGGTCACCGGGTTGAACCGTACCGGTTGCGGCACCGCTCGCTGCCCAGCCGGAGAAAATGTGGTTCGGACGGCTGAAATCACAGGCCGGGACGGTGTAATCCGCGCCATTTTGGACGTCACTGTCCAAAGATGTGCCGGGGGCTTCACCCGGGCTGAGTGTTACGGTGACCACTTGTGAGGCCACATACGCGCGGGAAAGGTCAAACATGGTTTCGCGCCTGGCGTTTAAGCCCGTGACAATGTTGTCGCGCGAGGCGTAGAGGTTGAGGCTGTTTAACATCCCATCAATCTGGGTTTTGAAGTCGGGATCTGCGCTTCGTAAGAACTTCAGCTTCGCGACGTCTTGGATGCCCTGGCGCAGCAATTCAAAGTTTGGCGCGGTGCGCGCAGCGTAGGAGCCGGGGGCCGCGGGGTAGAAGACGTGCGTGTCACCGGCTTCAAACAGGCCGTTGTTTGTGCTGACGGCAGGGTCTTCGTCCCAGGCGTCGAGTGTCCAGCGCAGGAAGCCGTCGGTGTTGTACTTGAGGATTGCCCACATGAGCCAAGAGGCCTCGGCGGGTGTGGAGAAGGTGAAGGTGTTCGGGTAGTTGCCGGTGCAGACATAGAGGTTCGTGTTCAGGCCCTTCTGGCGGCGGGCTTCGGCGAAGGCCTCAAAGCCGCCCAGAATGTGACCGATGTTGATCGTGAGGTCGGCGACGTTGTCGAGCACAAAGTCGTCCATGTGAGAGTAATTGATCGCGGCAGAGAACTTCAGTGTGTGCCCATCTTTGTTCGGGAAGCTCTTGGCCAGATTGATGGCCGCCAGCATGGACTCATAGCCGAGTTCGTCCATACCGAAGTAGGTGATGTCAAACCAGCCTTTTTCGTCAAGGTGCGGGACAAAGGCCGCGAGAAACTCACTCCAGACGGTCTTCCAGGTGCTGGTTGCGGCGGCACTGACACCGGCGGACAGCTCTTTCATGGTACCGCTGGGCTCATCGAAGTAAATGAGGCGGCTGTTCCAGGGAGCGATCGAGTAGCAGTTGATTTGCTTTTTGATGCCGAGATCCATACAGAACTGCACCCAGTTGTCAAAGTCGGTGAAGTCGAAGCGGAAGGTGCCGTCGGCTTGCCGGATCCACTTAACCATGGACGGATAGGCGTCGTAGGTTTGCTGCCAATCGAAACCGTTGCCCCAGGGATTTTCAACGATGGAGCAGGTGATGGTTTTGCCGCCGCCGTCGCGGTAGAGACCCATGATGCCTTCTAAGTACTTGAAGTGCTCTTCCGACCAGGGCTCTACGCCGTAATAGCGCGCGGAGGCAAACGGATAGGCCCAGAGGTCGAGGTGGAAGGGGTTCTCTTCGATGTCGGGGGCCAAAAGGTCGATGACCTCAATCGAAAGGGCATAGTCCTTCGGTTCGCCGCCGTCGCAGGCGACGGTGATCACGCCATCGTAGAGCCCGGGTTTGGCGTCCTTCGGGATGGTGACAGAAATCCAGAGGGCCTGCACCGTATAGGGCGACATGCTCTGCCGCAACACGCCGGGTTCATTGATGATGTCGGGGATCATCTGGTACGGCGGGCCAAAGGAGGCGCGGTCGACACTGATGCGTGTATAATCGATGGAGCTGATCTCAACAAGATCTCCGTCGATGCTGGAACCGTCGCGGCGGTTTATGAGGCTGCCCGCCGTGGCGGTAATGCCCGTGAGGGCGTCGTTTTTCGAGAGAAGCAGGAGCTTTCCAAGCACGGTGTCGTTGCGCCAGCCAGTGACTTCATACGCCGGTGTGGCGTCAAAAGCCTGGTCGAGCAGCGCGTAATAGTCTGAAGGTGTGGCGTTTGCATTGGCGCCGTCAATGATGCCGTGACGAGTGGCTGGGTCGGCAAACAGGCCGAAGAAGGGGCCGGTATACGGGCGCACATGCACAGTGCAGGAGGCGGAGAGCTCGGGGTTAGAAACCGAGGTCGCCGTAATCACAGCTACGCCCTCACCAACAGCTTGGGGCACGTTGTCGATGACGCCGACGACGTCGGGGTTGTTGCTCGTCCAAGTCACCGCACGGTCGGTGGCGTGGCTCGGTGTGGTCACAATTTGTACGTCGATGGCAAAGCCCGCTTCCACGATGATTTCGGAACGAGACAGCGCGAGGGACTTCAGGGGTATCGGGTTGTGGTAGACGCGCGCGCCGCCCAGCGTGATGTTGAAGCGCACGACGCTGAGTCCTGTCGCAGCGGGGTTCTTCTCGATGGTGGGCACAATTTTGGCCGTGTGCTCCTTGGATTCCAGAATCGGGCTTTGGAAAAGCAAGGTGTTATCTATCGCTTCGGCGGCGTAGAGGTCGACAGGGCCAAAGTAGATATCGTCGATGTAGAGGTCAAAGATGCCGCCGTCGGGGCCTTTCGCGCCATAGAGCTCCAAACGCGCGCCGTCAAAGGTCAGCGTGGCGTTCACATAGTTGCGGCCGCCGCTCGGCCAATCGGCAACACCGACAGTCTTGAGCGTGCCGCCGAAGTAGTCATCGCCCGTGGTGCTCCACCAGCCGGAAGAGAACGCAAACTGATTCATACCGCCTTTGTTGGCTGTATCGTTGATTTCCGCAAGCAGCCACTGGGCGGGCGCTTCGGGCAAGACTGTGACTTCGAGGTTCGGGTAGGCACCCGCGCCGCGCGCGGTGGTGCTGCCCGTGCTGCGCACGGTGGTGGTGCCTGCGCCCACGGCGACGATGGCACCGGACGCATTCACAGTGACAATGCTGTTGTCGTCACTGACCCAGTTCGGGGCCGTTACGGCGGCGTTGTAGGGGACGGGCAGAAGGCCGGGGGTGAAGCTCTCGCCGGGCAGCAACGCAAACTGTGTCGGCATGTTGTAACGTTGCGCTTCGGGCGGTATGTAGTAGACACGGGCGCGGTCGACGTAAATTTCGTTGCCACCGGTGGGCTGGCCGCTGTTGACCACTCTCACGGTATGTATGCCCTGGCCGAGCATCGGACTTACATAAATGGACGCGCCCCAGCCGGAGCCCGTCGGGGAGACGCGGCTCATGAACTGGTTGTCGATGTAGATATCAATCGTGGCTTGCGCGCCGGACTTTTTGCCGAACAGCTCCACTTGGCAGCCTTCAAAGCGGAAGGTGTAGTAAGAGTTAGCGTTGGTGCCGTAGTGGCCGGTGCCCTTATAGAGCGAATAGGTGTTGGGATTTAGGTCGCGGTCGTAACTGCTGCTCCAGTTGTAATACTGGAACTGATTGACGCCGCCGCCGATGTCCGTGTCGTCGTAGTCCTTGTAACGCAGTTCAGACGACGGGATGACGGTCAGCGTGATGTTGGCGGCCTTTCCGCTGGACGGGTTGCGCGCGGTGAGCGTGGTCATGCCCGGCGCAAGCGCTGTGACGACGCCGTTTTCGTCGACGGAGGCGATGGTGGGGTCGCCGATGGAGTAACTCAGCGTTTTATCCGGCGCGTCGGCGGGCAGGACGTCAAAGCGCGGGGTGTAGGTTGTCCCGGCCATGATGGTCGGATTGTTGGGTGAACGCAAAACCACAGCCTCCGCCAGCGTCAGCGGAACGATGATCTTGGCGTAGTCCACGAGCATGTCATAGAGAGAAGAATTGGGGTTCTTCTCCCCGGTGGCCGCAAAGGTCAGCACATGTTCGCCGAGGGGCAGCTCGCCGCTGTCAAACAGCAGGACGGAGCGCTGGATGGGCGAAGCGTAGAGATCAATGCGGGTCACTTCCTCGCCGTCCAACCGAACAGAGGAGATGCCGGAACGCGGCTGGCGGTCGCCGTAAATCTGAATCTGCGTGCCGTAAAAGCGCACGGAGAAGGCGTGACTGTCAAACGGGTCGTTCGGATTCCAGTCGTAGGCGTTGGTCCAGTGGGAGTCCCCCTCGTAGTACCAGTTGGGGAGACCTTGATCGCGCCCCCAGAAACCCGAGTAGGAAAACTGATTGAGACCGGTGCCAATCGTATTGTCGTTGACAATCAGCGTTGTAAATGGGGAAGGCGGGTCAGGCAGGACAAATACTTTTGCGTAGTCCACAAGCAGATCACAGGAACTGGACGCGGCGTTCTTTTGGCCCGTCGCGCGGAAGGTCAGCGTATGTTCTCCTGCGGCCAGTACCCCGCTGTCAAACAGTAAGATGGAGCGCTCGGTTGGGCTACCGTACAAATCCACGAGAACCGACTCGCCGCCGTCAACGCTCACCGCGGCGATGCCGAAGTGGGCCTGGCGGTCGCCGTAAAGCTGGATGCGTGTGCCGCTGAAACGCACGTTGACATAGACGTTTTCCGGGCCGCCGACTGCGGCCCAAGAGCCGGTGGTGGTCCAGTGTTCGTCGTCGCCGACGTAGCCCCAACCGGAAAGGCCTGTGTCACGGCCCCAGGGGCCGACAAATTCCATTTGGTTGAGCCCGGTACCCATGTCACTGTCATTGATGATGATGGTAGCTTGTGGGACGACAGCTTCGGGGTCAACAATGGCTTTTGCATAGTCAATTAAAAAGTTCGGGTCAGAGGAACTCGGGTTTTTCTCGCCCGTCGCGCAGAGTTTGAGCACATGCTCGCCGAGTGGCAGGTTGCCGCTGTCAAACAGCAGCAGCGAGTAGGTTCTCGCGGGCGCGTAAGCGTCAATGCGGCAGACTTCCTGCCCGTCGATGCTCGCGGAGATGAGCCCGAAGCCGGGTTGGAGGTCGCCGTAGATTTGCACCTTGGTGCCGTAAAAGCGCAGTGTCAGATAGGTGCCTTCGGGGCCACCCGACTGATCCCAAGTCCAAGAGCTTGTCCAGTGGGAGTCACCTTCGAGATACCACTGTGGGTAGCCCTCATCCCGGCCCCAGGCGCCGGTGTACTGGAATTGGTTTACGCCTGTGCCAATGGTGTTGTCGTTGATGATCAGTTCACTGTAGGTGTCGGCGGCGCGCGCGGGTAAAGGGATCCATAGGGAGAGAAGCAGCGCGAGAACCAGGCAGAGGGATACGGCTTTTTTCATAAGTAGACCTCCAATTTATGAGGCATATTTGTGCAACCTGATTATAACCCCGTGGGAGCCAAACTACAAGCCATATTTGGAAATTATGGTGTAGAATTTACTGCTATGCCTTGTTGCAGTTTGCTGGAATACAGGCTATGAAGCCGGAGAAGTTGGTTGAGGGTGTGAAATATTTGTTTCTTTTTTGTCATCATAGGGGTTGACATTGTAACCGTTTTGTAATAAGATGATCTTGCCAAGCAAGGCAAAATATACAGAAGGGAACGCATAGATGAAACGGAAACTATCGATTTATCTGATGGCGCTTGTGCTCGGGGTGTCGCTGTTCATCTTGTCCGCTGTGGCGATGAGCCCGCAGGACAATGACATGGAAACTGACGGCGGCGGCCAGCCCGCGGTCACGACGGAGGGAATTTCGTTTGGCCCGATGCGCGAAGCCTTGGAGGACACAACGCCTGCTCCGGCCAAGATGTCCCGGACACTTGTGGATGATTTTGTTACATATAATTTAGATACAGATTCCGCAGCTATGGACGCCGGGGCGGTTGCGGTACCGCTTGCGGCCCCGTTGGCAGAAGAGATCCCACCCGAAATCGCGCAACCCACCCTGCGGTTTGGGGACGACAATCCCACCGCTGTGAAAGTGGTGCAGCAGGCACTCATTGACCTTGGGTATCTCACGGGCGAGGCCGACGGCCAGTTCGGCGGCGCCACGGAGACGGCGGTTCGCCGGTTCCAATATGGAAACGGCCTTGGCGACGACGGTGTTGTCGGCGCAGGCACCTGGACCATGCTTACCGGTGGCGAGGCGATTGCGGCGGCGGATGCGCCTGAGCGTCCTCGTGTCAAGATGCTTGACTGGTTTGCCGACGGCAAGAAGGTGTTTCAACGCGGCGATATCGCCGAGGTGACCGACGTGGCCTCGGGCGTTACGTTCAAGATTTGGATCCGTTCGACCGGCAATCACACGGATGTCGAACCTCTGACCGCCGAAGACACGAAGAAAATTCTAAGCTTCCGGGGAAAATTCAGCTGGACGCGGCGCGCCGTCATTGTCACGATTGACGGACAATCCTATGCCGGTTCGGCCAACGGTATGCCCCACGGTCGCCAGGACATCACAGACAACAACTTCAAAGGTCACTTTTGCATTCACTACTTAAACAGCCGCACCCACGGCTCCAACCGCGTGGACGCTGACCATCAAGCTCAGGTAAAAGTCGCCTACAACTCCTAGCTCGAAGCAAAAACATAACGCCCCCGGATGTCGTTTCTGACGTCCGGGGGCGCTGGTATTTAAAACTTATTCCAGGTCATAAAAAAGCCTCGCAGAGTTTTCCGCCTTTGGCGGAAAATAAAGTTTCATTGTTTTTCCGGGGACATGTGCATTGGAAAAACTCCACAACTCATCGATTTTCCTCAGAAAATTGATGTTTCCGGCCCGCAGGCCGGTTCCAAATTTGTCAAAGAATCCAGCAAAGCGATTCTTTGACAACCTGTAAAATTTATTCTTCTATCGTTTTTGTGCCGATCGGGTTTACATGCACCATACAGTGCTTGACTAGGGGAAAACGCGATTCAATGGCGTCGTGGACAGTTTGGGCGATGCTATGAGAGTCGGTCAGTGAAATGGAGCCGTCGGCGGAAATTTCAATGTCAATGTAGATTTTGTTGCCAAACATCCGGCTTTTGAGAACATCGATCGAAAGGACGCCGTCAATGCTATGGATGACGCTCCGAATCTCTTCGACAATGCATTCGTCACAGGCCTTGTCGGTCATTTTGTCGATGGCGTCTTTAAAAATATCAAACGCGACTTTTAAGATGAACAGGCAAATCACGACGCTGGCCACCGAATCCAACACCGGGAACCCCATGCGGGCACCCAAAATGCCAAGGAAGCTGCCGATGGAAGACAAAGCGTCGGAGCGATGGTGCCAGGCGTCGGCCAGCAGTGCGCCCGAATTGATTTTTTTGCCTGCCGCGCGCGTATACCAGTACATCGCCTCTTTGGAAACAATCGAAACCAAGGCCGCCACAAGCGCCAAAGTGCCGGGAATCGAGAGCGTCTCATAATGGCCGGCAAAAATTTTCTCAAAGCCTGTGACGCCGATGCCGATGCCCGTAAGCCCCAACATGACCGAGAGAATGATCGCAGCCACACACTCGAGACGTTCGTGCCCGTATTGATGGTCGCTGTCGGTCTTTTTGTTGGCCATCTTGACGCCGACGATCACCACAATGGTGCTGAGCACATCGGACGCGGAGTGCACCGCGTCGGATACCATGGCGGCGGATTGGGCGAAAATGCCCGCAAGTAGCTTAAATGCGGTCAATAGGACATTGCCCGCGATGCTGACGACGGATACCCGTATGGCGATCTGTTGGTTGGTCAAGTCTTTCAAATAAAAACCTCCGAATTCTCCTGGTCCATACGAAACACGGATAGAAATGGCGATAAGAAAACGCCGGATTTTTTTCGACTGCCTGTGCGTAAAAAATCGGCAATACTTTGTGTATTAACGATTTTTTAGGTGCAGGCAGGCGGAACAAAAGACAAGTTTTATATCGTTGTTTTTATCAGTGTTTAGTAT